>JANWJA010000086.1 GCA_025449615.1 Methyloceanibacter sp. | reverse complement strand
AGTCTCGATGAGCATCCTTGCCTTTGAGCATAGTACTGACGAGCAGGGGGCACCCAAGCTCACCGCCGATGCGCTGTTTCGCCGGCATGTCGGCACCCGCCCCTATGCGCTCGCCCTTGCTGATCCGCTGAACCGGGCGGCGCTGGGGCTTGGCCCCGCGCGGCGCTACCGCTTTGGCGAGGCAGATGTCGCGATCGACGCGCTGGCGGCGTTCTTTATCGATCTCGGGCTGAAGCCTGGCGATAGAATCGCGATCCAGCTCCCCAATATCGCCGAGCAGGTGTTGAGCTTGCTCGCCGCCTGGCGTGCCGGTCTCACGGCGGTGATGTTGCCGATGTTGTGGCGCCGCCGTGAGATCGGCATCGCCGCGGATCTACTCGAGCCGAAAGCGCTGCTCGGCGTTGGGCAATTCGCCGGCGGATATATGAGCGAAATGCTCTGCGACGTTGCCGTTACCCAACTCTCGATCCGTTACGTGCTCGGCTTTGGCGCCAACATCGCCGATGGCGTGACCTCGCTCGACGAATTGCTTGAGACCAATAACAGCGCGCCGGTGCAGACTGCCCCGCGCGAGACGCCAGCGCTCGTGAGCTTTACCGCGCGGGTTGGCGCGCCGCTCGCGCCGCTACTCCGCAATGAGGACACGCTGATCGCGCAAGGACGGATGAGCGCGCTCGCGCTCGGACTTCAATCCTATGACGTTCTTCTCAGTCCTTACCCGCTGAGTGGGGCCGTGGGGCTCGGTCTCGGCCTGATGCCCTGGCTCGTCACCGGTGCGACGCTGGTCCAGCATCAGCCGTTCGAATACGGCAACTATGTGCGCCAGCTCAAAGAGCAGGAGGCGACGATCCTCGCAGCTCCCTCGCCGGTTCTAGCGGCGCTTCAAGATGACGGGGTGTTCACCGATTCGGCCTGCCATGTGCGGGCAGCGGCCCGTGTCTGGTCGATGCCGGAGCTTGCCGGCAGCAACGAGAACCTCGACTGCGGCAAGCTTCCTTTGTTCAACGTCTATCCGCTGGGCGATCTGGTGAGTGTGGTCCGTAATGGCTCGCAGCGCCTCACTCGCGGCAAGTTGCAAGCTGGCGACGATGACGAACTCTTCGTTGAGACCCGGACCGACGCATCGAACGAGCTTTCTCTGCGTGGGCCTGCGATTCCACACGGTGCGGACGGGCCGCTTGCGAAACGCGAAGGCGGCTTTGTCGGAACCGGCGTACGCGCGACAGATGACGCCGGTGTGCTCAAGATCTCTTGCGATCCAGAACTTCTCCATCATGGTGGCTTCACCATCGCTGCGGCCGAACTCGACACGCTCTATCGAAGTTTCCCCTATTACCTCGATGCAGCCAGTTTCGCGTTGCTCGACCCGATCATGGGCGACCGCATCTTTGCCGCCGTGGTGCCGGAAGCCGACGAGCCGGTATCGCTCGAGGCCTTGCATGCTTATTTGCACGGTCTCGACGTCGCGCCCTACAAATTCCCCGATCAGATCGTCGTGGTGCGCGACATCCCGCGCGACGGGAACGACCGCGTGCTCCGCGACCAAATCCTTTCGCGGATCTAAGTCAGGCAGCCTGCTTGACCTTGGCCGCGATGGCGCCGAGCTGCTTCAAGAGATCGCGCGCACCATGCAGCCGCTCTTCCGGCGTGTCCCACTCGGCGTAATAGACGAGCTTGTGATCGGGCCGGAGCTTCACGCCGGAGCCTTCCTTCTGGATGAAGGCGATGAGGCCTTCGGGGTTGGCGAAATGATTGTTGCGGAAGGCGAGGATCGCGCCCTTCGGACCGGCATCGATCTGCGCCACGCCAGCCTGGCGACAGAGCCCCTTGATCTCGACGATATCGAGGAGGTGCCGCACTTCTTCCGGCAGAGGACCGAAGCGATCGATCAGCTCGGCGGCGAAACTCTCGATGGCCTCGTGGCTGTCGGCCGCCGAGAGGCGCCGATAAAGACCCAGCCGGACTTGCAGGTCAGGCACGTAGGCTTCAGGAATTAGGACCGAGGTGCCGAGATTGATCCTGGGCGACCATTGATCCTCGATCATCGCCCCCTCGCCGCCCTTGAGCGCGGCCACGGCCTCTTCCAGCATCGATTGGTAAAGCTCGAAGCCAACTTCCCTGATATGGCCTGACTGCTCCTCGCCCAAGAGATTGCCTGCGCCCCTGATATCAAGATCGTGGCTGGCGAGGATGAAGCCGGCGCCGAGCGTGTCCAGGGTTTGCAACACCTTCAACCGCTTCTCGGCGGCTGGACTGAGTCTCGCGTCGGCGGGGATGGTGAAATAGGCATAGGCGCGGAGCTTGGAGCGGCCGACGCGGCCGCGCAATTGATAGAGCTGCGCCAGGCCGAACATGTCGGCACGATGCACGATCAGCGTGTTGGCGGAGGGAATGTCGAGCCCGGACTCCACGATCGAGGTCGAGAGCAGCACGTCATATTGATGATCGTAGAAGGCATTCATCACGGACTCGAGCTCGCGCGCACCCATCTGGCCGTGAGCGCGGCCGACTTTTAGCTCAGGCACATGCTCCTTGAGGAAAGCGGCCGCGTCGTCGAGATCGGAGATGCGCGGCACGACATAGAAGGTCTGGCCGCCGCGGAAGCGCTCGCGAAGCAGCGCCTCGCGCAAGATCACGGGATCGAATGGCGTGACATAGGTGCGGACCGCAAGCCGATCGAGCGGGGGCGTGGCGATCACCGACATTTCGCGTACACCGGACAAAGCGAGCTGCAGCGTGCGCGGGATGGGCGTCGCGGTCAGCGTCAGGACATGGACATCCTGGCGGAGCTGCTTCAGCCGCTCTTTGTGCTGCACGCCGAAATGCTGCTCCTCGTCGACGATCAAGAGGCCGAGATCGGCGAACTCGATAGCCTTGCCGAGCAGCGCATGGGTGCCGACGACGATGTTGATGTCGCCGCTCTTGATCCCGGCCTTGACCTCGGCGAGCTCCTTCGGCCCGATCAGGCGCGAGGCTTGCGCGATCTTCACCGGCAGTCCGCGGAAGCGCTCGATGAAGGTCTTGGTGTGCTGGCGCGCAAGCAGCGTGGTCGGCACCACGACAGCGACCTGTTTCCCGGCCAGCACGGCGAGCAGGCTGGCGCGAAGCGCCACTTCCGTCTTGCCGAAGCCGACATCGCCGCAGATCAGACGATCCATCGGCTTGCCGCTGGCGAGATCGTCGAACACGGCATTGATGCTCGCCTGCTGGTCGTCGGTCTCCTCGTAGGGGAAACGTGCCGCGAATTCGTCGTAGACGCCGTCGGGCGGGGTCAGCACCGGGGCGTGATGCAGAGCGCGCATGGCCGCGATCTTGATCAATTTCTCGGCGATGTCGCGGATGCGCTTCTTCAGTCGGGCTTTGCGCGACTGCCAGGCGACACCGCCAAGCTTGTCGAGTTGAACGTTCGATTCATCGGAGCCAAAGCGGCTCAAGAGCTCGATATTCTCGACTGGGAGATAGAGCTTGTCGCCGCCCTGATAGACCAGCTCCAGGCAGTCATGCGGCTTGCCGTCCGCCTCGATGGTGGCAAGGCCGACGAAACGGCCAATGCCGTGATCGGCATGGACGACGAGATCGCCCTCGGTCAAGCTCGAGGCTTCAGTGAGCACGTCGCTGGCGCGCTTGGACCTGGTCCGTCGCACCAGCCTGTCGCCGAGAATGTCCTGTTCACCAATGACCGCGAGGCCCGGCGCTTCGAAGCCGGTCTCGACCGGCAGCACGGCAAAGGCGGTCACCGAGGGCGGCAGCGCCAGCAATGCAGCAAGCGAGTCCACGCTTTTGGTTTCGCCGACGCCATGCTCGGCAAGCAGCGTGGCAAGCCGCTCGCGCGCGCCATTGCTCCAGCAGGCAATGGCGACGCGCTTGCCCTCTCCCTTCAGTTTGCCGACATGAGCGACAGCCGCATCGAACACATTGGTGCCTTCCGTCTGCCGCTCAGGGGCGAAAGAGCGGCCTTGCCTCACGCCGAACGACACGATCTCGGCGGTTACACCTTCCGGCCGCTCGAAGGGGGTGAAAGCAATGACGGTCCGGTCGGCGAGTGCCGTCTCCCAGTCCTTCTCGTCGAGAAACATCGTGTGTGTTGCGACGGGATGATAAGGCGGGGCACCGAAGGCTTTCCGCTCCAGCGCCTGGACCCTCGCCTCGTAATGGTCGGCGATCTGCTCGAAGCGCTTGGCGCGTGCGTCGTCATCGAGCGGGTCGAGAGTAACAACGGCGTCCGGGAGATAGTCGAACAGAGTTTCGAGCTTCTCATGGAATAGCGGCAGCCAATGCTCCATGCCCTGGTGCTGGCGCCCGGCCGAGACCGACTCATAGAGCTGATCGTCGGCGCTGGCCGGACCGAACAGCTCGACATAACGCGTGCGGAAGGAGCTGCGGACATGCGCGTCGAGCGTGGTCTCGCTCATGGGGAGCAATTGAAACACCTCAACGCGCGCGAGAGTCCGTTGGGTTTCCGGATCGAAGGCGCGAATCGATTCCAGCGTGTCGCCGAAGAAGTCGAGGCGGACGGGATCGCGGCCGGGCGGAAACAGATCGAGGATGCCGCCACGGACGGCATATTGTCCGGGATCGGTCACGGTGCCGGAGCGGACATAGCCCGAGGCCTCCAACCGCTCCACCAGGCTTGCCATATTCACGTTGTTGCCAGGCGCAAGTCTCAGGCTCGACGCGGCGAGGAACTCGCGCGGCGGGACGCGCTGCAGCGCGGCGTTCACAGTGGTCAGCACGATCAACGGCGTCTTGTCGTCGCCCTTCTGGTTGGCGAGATTGGCCAGCGTGGCGATCCGCTCGGCGACGATCTCGGCATTGGGGGCGACCCGGTCGTAGGGGACACTGTCCCAGGCGGGAAGGCTCAAGCGCTTCACGTCCGGCGCGAAGAAGTGAAGCGCATCTTCGAGCGCTGTCAGCCGCTGGCTGTCGCGGGCGATGTGCAGAATCGGCGCGCGCTTATCGCCGCCGCGGGCGCCTTGCGACAACAGCGCGATAAGCAGGGCATCGAAGCCTTCCGGCACGCCGCTCGCGATGGCGCGCTTGGCGCCAAGCAAGCGATCGACCGGCAGATTGAGTTTCGCGTCAGACATTAGGCTTTAGTGATCTCGTAGCCGTGAAAGCGGCGCAAGCGCTCGATCATCGCATCGAGCGCGGCGTCGCCGAATGTTTGCCCCTCGTAGAAAGACGCCGCAATATCGGGATCGGGGGCATCGATCAGCCGTTCGAGGGTCTCGATCTCGTCATTCGACATCGATTCGATCGACTGTTGGGCAAAACGGCCAAGTAGAAAGTCGAGTTCCTTCGAGCCGCGATGCGTCGCCCGGTAGAGGGCGCGGCGGCGCTTCAGCTCAAAGTCATTGGCCGGCATCAAGCTACTTTCCAAATGTTGTAGCAATCGGTTACAGCGAGCGGGTCTCTTGCTGTCAAGGGTGAGGTCAGATTCGAGCTGTGACACATCCAACGCGGCCTCCTCTGCTCAACCCGCTGTTTGCGCCCGCCCGCAGCCTGAAGGGCGTAGGGCCCGGGGTCGAGGCGCTGCTCAATAAGCTCTTTGGCATCGTGGCCCCTGGCGCGTCACGAGTGATCGATCTTCTCTGGCATTTGCCTGTCGGTGTGATCGACCGGAAGCTCATTGCCAGCATTGCCGAGGGGCGGATCGGCGAACTGGTCACCCTCGAAGTTACCGTGGTCGAACATCGGCCGAGCGGGCCACGACGCGTCGCCCGTGCGCCCTATCGCGTGCTCGTGGAAGACGATACGAGTGCGCTGGAGCTCGTCTATTTCAATGCCGATCCGGCCTATCTCAAGCGCCTGTTGCCACAAGGGAGCCGCCGCATCGTGTCGGGCAGGCTGGAAGCCTACGATGGCTTGCTGCAAATGCCGCATCCGGATTACGTGATCGATGCGGAGAAGAGCAGCCTGCCATCCGTCGAGCCGGTCTATCCCCTCACTGCCGGACTTTCCAACTCGAGCCTGCGGAAGATGGTCGTGCAAGCCTTGGACCGGCTGCCGGAGATGCCGGAATGGACAGATAAGGATTGGCTCGCGCGCCAGCACTGGCCCGACTTCACGCCGGCGCTCCGCCATCTGCATGCGCCTGAGGCCGAGGCCGATCTCGGACCTTCGGCTTCGCGCAGGCGGCTCGCCTATGACGAGCTGTTCGCCAACCAGCTCGCGCTTGCGGCGATTCGGCAAAAGATGTGGCGAAGCGTCGGGCGGCGGATCGCGCCTGAAGGCAAATTGCGGACCACTATTCTCAACGCCCTTGCCTTCAAGCTCACGGGCGCGCAAGTGCGCACCCT
>JANWJA010000085.1 GCA_025449615.1 Methyloceanibacter sp. | reverse complement strand
TCTAACAGTCTCTGCGCCAGCCTACGCTGTCGACGCCGCGGCGAGCTTTGGCAGCACTGAGCGTCTGATGGAGTGGGTCCGTCAATATCGCGCCCATCCGCAGCCGTCCAAAGTTCCTGTCGCCGTCCATGCCATGCGCGAGTTCGGCCTGTTCGCTGACGAAGATAAAGAGTGGTTCTGCATCGGCTTCATCGCAGGTGTGCTCGGCACCAACGCGAAATCGGGACCCACGCTCATCGCCCAAATGTTCCCTATGCCCGACAAGGAGCAAGAGGTGATCATCAGGGCCATAGTGTATTCCGGGCGTCCCGATTGGCGCGATCTTCTCGAAAGGTTCTCGCCGAAGATGCCGCTCCGGCGTCCACTCATCGATGATTTCCTTTCCGAAAAACGCAAGACCCTGATGCAGCTTCCGCTGGAGAACGGCGGGTCTTCGGCGATCTATGCGCTATGGGGGTATTACGTCGCCACGGGCCAGCATGAGCCGGTCGTGCGCATCATGGCTGCGCTACGCTGGTCGAAAAACAAAGACGACCATAGTTTCTCTTGGGGCAAGATGTTCTCCGGCTGGGGAAGCGGTGCCGGCGACGTCGACAAGATCACGACGGGCAGCACGGCCAAATGGACGCTCGCCTCTTATGCGGAACGCGACCGCGAACTCTTGAATCTTTATCGTGCCGAATACGACCAACAGCCCGAAGAAATTGCCAAGCCACTCAAGGATGTGATCGAGGCTGCGGAAGTGTTTGAGTCAGAGCGCGTGCGCAAAGATCAGTTCGGCGCCATCGAGGACGCACAGAAGGATCAAATGTCGAACGAAGCCGGCATGTCGAAAGGCGCGACCGCCGGATCGATCGCCATCGCCACGGGCTGCGTCGCAGCAACAGCTCTCGCCCAACCTGAGATCGCCGTGCCTTGCGTCATCGGTGGCGCGCTCTATACCGGCGCCGTCAAGCTGATGCACTGAGCGCTTAGACCCGCGCCGAACTTGTCCTAAAGCACCGTATTCCGCGCCCGGATGCCGCGCTCGATCGCCGACGTCGTTAGCCTATCGAGAGCAAGGCTGTCACTGAGGAGCTCGAGGAACCTGATCTCTTCCGGTTTCACGGCGCGATCGGCAGCCGCGACTTCGAGCGCGATCGCGTAGGCGGTCTCGTGCAGCTTTTTCGGCAACGACTCGCGGATGAGAAGCAGGACTTGGTCCAATCCATCATCCAGGCTCAGGACTTCTCCGCAAGCTTCCGCCGCCTTGACCAACTGGTTCTGATCGAAATCGCTGAACGCCGGCAGGTTGGAGACGATCTCGCCGATGCGGGCAAGCTCCGGATCCGTCATGGTGCGGTCCACTGCCGACATGGTGACCATCACAAAGATCAGCGCCTCGTGATGGGTCATCTTCTCGGTCATGGCGGCATCCCTCTGATAGAGTCGCGAAAGCCGCGGGACCGTAGGAAATTGCGCCAATCGGGGCAAGGGGAAGCTGCCGGAAAGGCTGGCGTCTAGGCCAAAACTGTGAAATCAGTCCCCCAAATTCCAATTAAGCCAATGACCACAGCCACCAAATCCAAGAAGCGATCCGACCGGCTCGACATTCCCTCCGAGCTGCTGGCCTTTGCCCATGTGAGCAAGGCCTGGCCGTTCGAGGAGGCTCAAAAAGTGGTGAGCCGCCTGAAGCGGCTGCCCGAACCGCGCGGCGCCATCATTTTCGAGACCGGTTACGGTCCGAGCGGCCTGCCGCATATCGGCACCTTCGGCGAGGTGGCCCGCACCACCATGGTGCGTCATGCCTTTCGCGTGCTCACCGAGGACAAGGTGAAGACGCGGCTGATCTGTTTCTCCGACGACATGGACGGCCTGCGCAAAGTTCCCGACAACATTCCCAACAAGGAGATGGTAACCGAGCATCTCGGCAAGCCGCTCACCCAAGTTCCGGACCCGTTCGGCGAGCACCTGAGTTTCGGCCAGCACAACAACGCGCGGCTGAAGGCCTTCCTCGATACTTTCGGCTTCGACTACGAGTTTCTCTCGGCGACCGAGTGCTACACCTCGGGGCGCTTCGACACGACCTTGCTGAAGGTGCTCGAGCATTACGATGCCGTGCGCGACGTGATCTTGCCGACGCTGGGTCCCGAGCGCCGCGCCACCTACAGTCCGTTCCTTCCGATCTCCCCGGTCTCGGGTCGCGTGTTGCAAGTCCCCATCATCGATCGCGATCTGAAGCAAGGCGCAATCCGCTACAAGGATCCCGATACCGGCAAGCTCATGCAGACCCCGGTCACCCGCGGTCATTGCAAGTTGCAGTGGAAGGCGGATTGGGCGATGCGCTGGACCGCGCTCGGCGTCGACTACGAGATGGCTGGGAAGGATCTCATCGACTCGGTTCGGCTATCGGGTCAAATCTGTCGCGTCATCGGCGGCCGCCAGCCCGAGGGCTTCAATTACGAGCTTTTCCTCGACGAGAACGGCGAGAAGATTTCCAAGTCGCGCGGCAATGGGCTGACCATCGAGGAATGGCTCACCTATGCCAGTCCCGAGAGCCTCGCTCTCTATATGTATCAAAGTCCCAAGAAGGCGAAGCGGCTCTACTTCGATGTGATCCCCAAGGCCGTCGATGAGTATGTCGGGCATCTCGCGGCCTATCGCAAGGAAGAGCCCTCGGCCAAACTGATGAATCCGGTCTGGCACGTCCACGAGGGCTGGCCGCCGCAGGCCGAACTCCCGATCAGTTTCGCTCTGTTGCTGAATCTTGCCAGCGCCTCGAACTCTGAGGACAGCGACGTACTCTGGGGTTTTATCCGGCGCTATGCGCCCGATGCCACGCCGCACGATCACCCGTTACTCGATCAGCAGGTATCCTACGCCATTCGCTATTTCCACGACTTCGTGAAGCCGGCAAAACACTATCGGCTTCCGAGCGACAAAGAGCGCGACGCGCTGCTCGACCTCGACTCGCGACTCCAATCTCTTGGCCAGGGAACAGCCGAAGAGATTCAGACGGAGGTCTATGCGGTCGGCAAGGAGCACGGCTTCGAGCCCTTACGTGCATGGTTCAGCACGCTTTACGAGGTCTTGCTCGGCCAGACCCAAGGCCCGCGTTTCGGCTCCTTCGTCGAGCTTTATGGTGTTGCCGAGACCCGCGCCCTGATCGCCACGGCGTTGCGCGGCGAGCTTGTTACCTAACGCCGAATCTGACCCAATTTTCATGGCGTCTATCCCTTCGCCGGGCACTAATCCCGCTAATTGTCGGCATCGGATTCAGCGCGTTTTAGCGGGTTTGCGCGTACGTACTTCCTCCTAACCTGGAGGAACCCCATGAAACTGAAATATGCTCTTACTGCGGCTCTCGTCCTCGGCTTCGCCATGCCCGCCATGGCCGCTGACAGCTTCCTCATCCTCAAGGACCAGAACAAGCACTGCCGCGTCATCGAGAACAAGGTCGTGAGCGAGGACCAGATGAAGATGCAGGTCGGCAAACAAAGCTATCCGACTCGCGAAGAGGCCAATATCGACGTCAAGGTTATCTGCGACGGTTCGTAATCTTCGCCGCGACGCTTACCCTGATTGCTAATCCAAAAGGCGCGACCCGGGCTCCGGCTTGGCTCGCGCTTTTTCATTCGCGGCCGCGCCAAATTCCAAGCTGAGCAACTTTCGCTGCCTCGGCAGCGTCGGCGAGCGCCTTATCGGCGTCCGGCTTTGGCTTCGCCCAGCCTTGGCGCACCATCCACACGCTCAAATCCACGCCGCCCACGGTACAGCTGGCGACATAGTCGGTCGTCGCGCCGCTCTCCGGTGATCCGCACGAGACCGCCCGATAGCGGATAAACTTTGTGAGCGCCACCCGCGCGGCCGAGCCGCAGGCCCAGTCTTTGCCGTTTTTGTCGGTGCAACGTCCGTCGGCCTCGCGAGCCTCAATATTGGAAAGTCGGATCACCACACCATTGTCCTCGAGCGTGCCGCCGTCGCGCACTTTGACGCGGTAATGCAGTTTCACCGGCGATGCCGGCTTGATCGCATGTTGCTCCGCCAGCTTTGCATTTCGCTCAGCCTCAGCCTCCTCACGCGCGAGCCTCAGATGCTTCTCTTGGCCGATGGCCATCGGCGCCGTGGACTGCGGGGTTGCCGTAGCTGCCGCTTGAACCTCCGACGTCGGAAGCGATGAGGTCGACTGAGTCTGAGCAGGTTGAGAGTCCGCTTGGGGCGCCTTGCCAGGCTCTGACTGTGTCTTACTGCTCCAGAAGGAACCGGTCCCAATCCAGGCAAAAAACCACACGACCGCCAAGCCAAAAATGAGAGCGACGAGCTTGGAGGCGGTGTGCATGGTTGCCCGGGCTCCGTTACTGACTCGCCCAGACGATGCGTGCGATCCAGTCGATACGGGCGACCGGAAACACAAGATTGGCATGGCTCGGATTGAACGACGCGAGCTCGACATTCTTCGCTGTCCGCTTGACCAGAATTTTCGCCAGCACTTCGCCATCGACGGTGCGGACCACCACGCGGTCGCCTTTGCGTGCTTGGGCGTTGGGCGAAATCACTAGGATGTCCCCTTTGCGATAAAGCGGCTGCATAGAGGCGCCCGTCACCTCCAGTGCATAGGCATTATCGTCGTCGACCTTGGGAAAGCGAATCTGGTCCCAGTCATGACCGACCGGGAAACCGCCATCGTCGAAGAATCTGCCGGGGCCGGCCTGAGTCAACCCGATCAGTGGGATCGGCTGCGCCAACTTGCGGCGTCCGCTCCGCTGCGCCTCTACCAGAGCCACGAAATCGTCGAGACTAGCCCCCGTCGCGTCCAGCACCTTGGCGACGCTCTCCGTGGTCGGCCAGCGCGGGCGGCCTTCATTCGTCACGCGCTTTGAAGGATTAAAGGATGTCGGATCGAGCCCGGCCTTCTTGGCGAGTCCTGACGCCGACAGGCCATAGCGCCGCGCCAGCGCGTCGATCGCATGCCAGACTTTGCCGTGCGTGAGCATGGGCCCGGAGCGTCTCCCAAGCCGCCGTCCGAATCTAATAGGAATATAGTCGTAATATTATTCAGTTCGAGCGTATTTCGCTCTAGTGTGCTCCCGCGATGAGCGGTTCCCTCTATAAAGTCTGCACCGAAGCCGCCTTCGCGGAAGCCATGAGCAAAGGCCGCTTCGAGGGCTCGCCCGACGATCGCCGCGACGGCTTCATTCACCTGTCCGCCGCCGATCAGCTTCGCGGCACGCTCGACAAGCATTTCGCCGGACAACCCGGTCTAGTGCTGCTCGAGGTCGACGCCAATCGTCTCGGCGATGGATTGAAATGGGAGCCCT
>JANWJA010000084.1 GCA_025449615.1 Methyloceanibacter sp. | reverse complement strand
GAGTCGCTCGATGCGCTCGCGCGCATTGTCGGCGAGGAGCACGCCATCCGTGATCCGCGCGAGATGGAGCGCTATCTCGTCGAATGGCGCGACCGCTATCGTGGGCGCGCGGCGCTAGTGCTGAAGCCGGGCTCGACGCAAGAGGTCTCGGCGATTCTGGAGCACGCCAACGGAAGCGGCACGGCGATCGTGCCGCAAGGCGGCAATACCGGCTTGGTCGGCGGACAGATTCCTTTCGAGAGCGGTAACGAGGTCGTGGTCTCGCTGGAGCGGATGAATCATGTTCGCGACATCGATCTCGCCTCCAACACCATGACGGTCGAAGCCGGGCTCGTGCTGGCCAAGGCGCAGCAAGTCGCCGCCGCTGCGGACCGGCTGTTCCCGTTGAGTCTGGCCTCAGAGGGCAGCTGCCAGATCGGCGGCGTGCTCGCGACCAATGCGGGCGGCATGGGTGTGTTGGCCTATGGCAGCGCGCGGGAGCTCGCGCTCGGGCTCGAAGTCGTGCTCGCCGATGGGCGCGTGTGGAACGGTCTCAAGACCTTGCGCAAGGACAATAGCGGCTACGACCTCAAAGATCTCTTCATCGGCTCGGAAGGCACGCTTGGGATCATCACCGCGGCGGTGTTGCGGCTTTTCCCAAAGCCCGCCGAGACCGTGACAGCAATCGCGGGGGTGAGCCGGCTCGAGACCGCACCCTCCTTGTTCGCGCGTCTTTACGCCGGCGCCGGACCGATGCTGACCGCTATCGAAATCGTGCCGCGCATCGGGCTCGATTTTGTGTTGCGGCATGTGCCGGGGACACGCGATCCGCTATCGAGCGCGCATGATTGGTATGTGCTGTTCGAGCTGTCGAGCCCACGCGAAGGCGCTGGCCTGATGCCGCTTGCCGAAAGGTTGCTCAGTGAGGCGGTCGAAGCCGGAGAGATCGCCGACGCTGTCGTTGCTGGTTCGCTGACGCAAGCGCAAGAGCTATGGCGCTTGCGCGAGATGATGAGCGAGGTACAGAAGCACGAAGGCGGCAGCATCAAGCACGATATCGCCGTCTCTGTCGCGAAGGTGCCGGAATTCATCGCGCGCGCGAACCAGCTCGTCGAGCTGATGATCCCGGGCGCCAGGCCCGTGCCGTTCGGCCATCTCGGCGACGGCAACATCCATTACAATGTGAGTCAGCCGGTGGCGATGGACCGCGATGTCTTTCTTGCCAATTGGGAGGCGTTGAATGCGGCGGTGCACGAGATCGTGCTCGATCTCAAAGGCTCGATCAGCGCCGAGCACGGCATCGGGCGCTTGAAGCGGGATCTCCTGCCTCACGCCAAGCAAGCGATCGAGCTCGAGTTGATGCGCAAGATCAAGTCGGCGTTCGACCCCAACGGGATTCTCAATCCCGGCAAACTGCTCTAGGCCGCAGCCTCAGGTTCTGGCGGCGGTTTTCGCGGAAACAGCAGCCGCTGATAGAACCAGCCGATCCCCATCAGAACCGCGCCAAGCCCGATGAAAGAGAGCGCTCGGTAAATCCCGGTCAGGTCGGACATATCGACGAAGAACACCTTGAAGACGGTGAGCAGCACGACCGCAGCCGAGGCGACACGGAGCGGAAGCGAGCGCAAGTAAATGCCAGCGGCCAGCAGCACGACGCCGAAAGCGAGCCAGACTGCGGAGTAGGTGTATTGTTCGGCGTCCGTGGTCGGGCCCTCGGTCAGGATCGGACCGTGATAGATGCGCATTACTTGCAGCGAGAGATAGCCGAGCGCGAGCACCACGGCGACGATGGCGAGGAGCGCGCTGTGCCAGCGTGGTCTTGTGTTTCGCGTGATCAGCGCAAGGTAGGCGGCGAGCACCGCCGTGATGCCGTAACCGAGCAGAATCTGATTGAAAACCAGACCGGCAATCGCTTCGCCGGAGAAGGCGGGATTATAGGCAACGCCGAGACCGATCACGATGGCAAGCAAGGTCAGGCCGGTGACGATGAGCGCACCGATATTGTGCACCACGCTTCCGGTGCGTCCCCTGATTTTCTCAAGCAGAATGGCGAAGCCGAGCCCGAAGCAGACGTCGAGCGCGAGCTCGGCAAGCGTGTCGGAACTGACATAAGCATTGCCGGTCATATAGTGGCGGATCTCGAGAAATCCGAGCAGCCCGGTGAAGAACAGCGCCGCGGACTCGACGAGACGTAAGGGCCCATCGTCCTTGTCTCGCCGCATCAGATAGCCCGCGACCCAGAACGAGGCGGCGGGGACGCCATAACCATAGAGCAGCCAATTGAAGATCGGCGTTGAGCCGACATCGGGGCCCATGATCATCGGGTCCCAGATGAAGCGCGAGAGCACGAGCCCGGTGATGGCGCCGGCGAGCCAGCGCAAACCCGGCATCGGACGCGCGGAGGCGACCCAGGCGATGCCTAAGACCATCAAAGCAAAGGACGTGGTGAGCCAACCTCTTTCCAGCACCATGGTGAGGCCAATCGCGAGCGCGGCAACGGCGCCTGTGATGAAGATGGCGATGGCGGACGCCGAACCGGGGCGCGGCTCGCACCGGCTGAGGTAATCGGCGGCGAACGCGTAGGCGATGGCGAGGCCGAGAGCAGCGGTGGCGAAGGGGATCGAGCGGTCGAACTCGGCGATACGGTAATAGAGCAGTGCCAGGATCGCGGCCGGCGCGAACACTGCGGACGCGGCCCAGAATCTCGACGTCAACACCGACTCAGACCGCGCCTGGGCGAGGAAGCCAGAGACACCGAAGATGAAGGCCAGCCCTGCGCCAAGCCAGAGATGGGCGCCGTAGATGAAGCGGTCTGGCTCCCAGGTCGGCTCAGCGTTCACATCGAGCGGAACGCCATAGTCGCGAATGTCAATATTGACCGACCATTGTAGGAAGATGAGCGCGGTGAGGATTGCGGCCCAAGGCACGGCAGCAATCGCCGCGTCCGCACGCCAGGCGATGGCGACGGTGCCGGCTACGAGAACGAGGAAGGTTATCAGCGTCATCAGATCGTGCTGCGTGGCGAGCGCGAGAAGGGCAGCGCCCAGCAGATAGGCGCCGAGTGCTGCCGAGGATACGAGATCGATGCGACCTTTCTCCGCCTCGGGCCCGAACAAGAAGCCCGAGACGATGAGAAGTGCCGCGAGCACGAAGCAAGCGAGAACGAAGGCAATATGCGGGGTCAGCACTTCGGCCGAAACATTGCCGATACCCGGCAACATCCATACGAGGCTGAAGCCGACGGCGACCAGCGCAAGCCAACGCCAGAGACGCGCACGGGCGAGTCCGAACGCAGCCGCGGTGACGACGGCGAGATAGAGATAGAGCGCCCAATAATTCGGCGTCTCGGTGGTGACGATCACGGGCGTGAGATAAGCGCCGACGAGACCGAGGCCTGCGACGGCCGGCCCATGAAGCAGCGCCGCGGCAAGCGTCGCGAGCGCCACAATGCCGAGAAGCAGAAAGGCCGCGCCGGCGTCAATGAAGCCGTAAAGCGCGTAAGCCGCGTAGACCGTGGCATAGGCGATGGTGGTGCCAGCCGCGGTCAGGATGCTTGGAATATGAGCGGCGGGAAGCCCGGTGAGGCCCGTCTTGACTTCGTGACGCCGCGTCCATTCACCGGCGGCGATCAAGGCAATGGCTAGAATCGCACCAAGCGCGATGCGGGCTTCCTCGCCGAACCAGCCCTGCTCGATTGCCTGCTTGACCAAGAAGAAGCCGCCCAGCGCGAGCGCGATGCCGCCGAGCCAGACCGACCATTGGGTGCCGAAACGCTCCTCCCATCCGATCTTGGGTTTCGACGGCGAAAGCGGCGGCAGCGGAACTTCGACCGCTGCTTCCTCGGCCGGGGCCTCAGCCTCGGTCTCCGGCTCCTGCCTTGCGATTTCGGGCTCGACATCAGCCACAATTACGGGCGCAGGAGGGCTCGCCGCCGGGGCGGCGCCAAGCCCAGCGATCTTGGTTTCGAGGCCCGAAATCCGCCATTCCAGCACCCTGAGGCGATCCCGCGATTTGATGGCGAGAACGAGGGCGACAATGGCGACGACGGGGATGGCGAGAACCAGAAGAATCAGCAACTGCCATTCATCCATAAGGGGTCCTTCCGAGCCCTCGGCGCCGGGAATCTAGTAGGCCGGAGGCTTCAACGGAAGAGGCAGTTTGAAAGGCAAGTCAGAGCAATCGGCCTTGCAGGGGTTCTTGCAGGCCTGGTTCGTCGCGTCGGCTGTCGTTGATCTTGGGGTGCATTTCGATCGATTCCAGCACGCCGTCGGCGGCCGGCAGCAACATGGCTTGCGCAGCCTTTGGCCGCGTCCTTTCGCAGTCGAGCCATGCCTCGAAGCGCCCGGGCGGCAGGATCACCGGCATACGATCGTGGAGTTCGGCGACGAGAGTGTTCGCGGGACAGGTCAAAATCGCGACGGTGTCCATCTCCTGGCCGGCTTTGTCGCGCCATCCCTCCCAAAGCCCGGCAAAGGCAATCAGGCCGCCCGCTCGCGGGCGCAGGAAGAACGGACGCCGCTTCCCTTTGGGCCCGGTCCACTCATAGAAGCCATCGGCGGGAATGAGACAGCGACGGTGCGCGAATGCATTCTGGAATGAGGGCTTCGATGTGGCACCCTCAGATCTTGCGTTGATCAAAGGCGGCGATCCTTTCGGATCTTTGACAAAGGGCGGCAAGAGACCCCAACGCATCATCCTGAAACTCCGCTCACCTGCCCTGTCGAGGCAGATCACCGGAACGTCTTGGGTCGGCGCAACGTTATATCTCGCCGGGAAATTCGGCGTCTCGCGATAGGCAAAATAGGCGCGGACCGCTTCGGGCGGCGACGTCAGGCTATAGCGCGAGCACATTGGAGACCCGCAGTAACATTTCGGTAATCATAGTAGGGCAACACTGGCCTAGCTGTCAGGTTTGTACATAGTCATGATCCAGCCAATGTTCGCCGAGAATCGTAAGCGCGACGAACGATCCCAATCAGAGCTCAACGAGGATGTGAGCCGCGAGGATATCGTGGCCGCCTTTCGTTCTGCCATGATCGGGCATTTCCGTTCGCACATTCCCGGCACCAACATCAGCGAAGCAACGCTGCTGGCGAGCGACTACCTCAATCACTTCCACGAACTGGTGATGTTACTCGAGGCGGTCTCGTCCGAGCCGGAAGATTTCGCCGAAGATCTGTTTGCTTGGAAGCCGCTCACTTACGACGAGCATTTCGCCGAGTCAGGTTTCCGCGACAAGAACCTCGCGATCGCCGCCTATCATCGCGCGCCGCCGCGCATCCGCGCGCGCTTCGACGATGCGGTAGAGAGATTACATAGTGAAGCCACCAAGCTGGTGGGCGATATCCGCGCCACGATTTACGGCAAGCAGCCCGACGTCGACGTGCTTTGTACTCAGGCCGTGGCACGGCTCAGCACCTTGATCGAAGAGGCCAACGCTATCGCCAATGGCGAAGAAATTGCCGGCGATGCGGATGAAAATGCGAATGGAGAGGCGAGCGGCCAGGCCGCGATCGACGCCCTGTTCGACCCGGATAAAAGCGCCTAAACCAGCATCCCTTCGACCTGGATTTTGCCACCAATAG
>JANWJA010000083.1 GCA_025449615.1 Methyloceanibacter sp. | reverse complement strand
TCATTAAGGCCACCGAAGGCGGCGACCATCTCGAACCGACATATCTCGAAAACTGGCAAGGCGCGAAGAACGCCGGTGTCGCGCGGAGCGCCTACCACTTCTTATATTGGTGCCGGCCGGCGCATGAACAGGCGCTGTGGTTCATGCTGAACGTGCCGCCGGACCCGGATGCGCTGCCTCCGGTGCTCGACGTCGAATGGAACACCCACTCCAAGACCTGCCCGAAGAAAATTTCGCGCCAGGACGCGCTCGACAAGATCAAAATCATGCTTGCCGCCATGGAGGACTATACCGGCAAGAAGCCGATCATCTATACCGATCCCTTGTTCCATCGCGAGGTGCTACAGGGCGAGCTCCCCAATTATCATTTCTGGCTGCGCTCGGTCGCGGCGGAACCGCAAGACAAATATTCGGATCGAAGCTGGACGTTCTGGCAGTTCACGACGACCGGCAAAGTGCCCGGGATCGCGGGCAAGGTCGACCGCAATGTCTATGGCGGCAACGACGCCGACTGGGATCGTCTGATGCAATGGCTACAAGCGGGCCGATAGCGGGCTGAGAATACGCATCCACTGATTTGGCGGCACACGCCATGACGTTCCAGCGTTCTTCGACCTATTGGATCAATAACGCTTTTTCAATTGCTTAGCTTGTCCTCTCCGGATCGGTCTTGTAAGCCAAGGTCGCGTTCGCGTGTCCTTGGGGGATCGATCATGAGGATTTTTTTCGCCGCCGTTGCAATTTCGCTTTCGCTCACTCCAGCTCTAGCCGAAGAGCCAAAGGACATTCTGAACGTCTCTTACGATGTGTCGCGCGAACTCTATGCGGACATCAACAAGGCGTTCGTTGCGAAATACAAGGCCGACACCGGCAACGATTTGACGATCAACCAGTCGCATGGTGGCTCATCGAAACAGGCACGCGCCATCCTCGACGGACTTAAAGCCGACGTGGTGACGTTCAATCAGGTCACCGATATCCAGATGCTGCACGATCTCGGCGACCTGGTCGCCGCAGATTGGCAGTCGCGCTTGCCCAACAATTCCGTCCCGTATTATTCGCTGCCGGCGTTCCTGGTGCGCAAAGGCAATCCGAAGAACATCAAGAACTGGAACGACCTGGTGCGCGACGACGTGAAGGTCGTGTTCCCCAATCCCAAGACATCTGGCAACGGGCGCTACACCTATCTCGCCGCCTATGCCTATGCGCTCGAAGCCTTCAACGGCGACGTCAAGAAGACGCAAGAGTTCGTGCGCAAGCTGTTCGCCAATGTGCCGGTGTTCGATACTGGCGGCCGGGCTGCGACCACGACGTTCGTGGAGCATGGCATCGGTGACGTGCTCGTGACCTTCGAGGCCGAGGTGCAGGGGATCAGTAGTCAATACGGCAAAGACAAAGTCGATCTCGTCATCCCGCCGGTGAGCCTGCGCGCCGATTTTCCAGTTTCCGTCGTCGACAAAGTTGTCGACCAGCGAGGCAGCCGAAAGATTGCCGATGCCTATCTCAAATATCTCTACACGCCGGAGGCTCAGGAGATCATCGCGGCGCATTACAACCGGCCCATCGACAAGGATGTCGCAGCGAAACATGCCAAGGACTTCGCCGACGTTCGCCTCTTGACGGTCGATGAAGTTTTTGGCGGCTGGCAGAAAGTGCAAACCGAGCATCTCGCGAGCGGCGGCATTCTCGATCAGCTCTATCTCAACAAATGACCGAGTAATCGTGAGCTCTGGCTGGTTAGGACGGAGGCGTGTGGTCGGCCGCGAGAATGCCTAGACCCTTCAGATAGACCAGCATGGCGCTTTCGAGAATCTCCTCCGCCGTGAGCGGGAGTTTGCGCGCTTCGGCGCCGCCTTGCGCAAACAGCGTCGCGACGCCGTGCGAGATCGCCCAAATATGGAGACTGACCAACTTGACCGGCGGGCGGTCCTTCTCGGGCAGCGCGCGAAGGAGTGAAGCGGTGGCGCGTTGCAACACATCGAAGGCGCGCTCCCCTGCCTTGCCCGACGCGCTTCTCGCCTCATCGGAGAGACCGGCTTCGAACATCACCGCATAGCTTGCCGGCTCGTCGCGGGCGAAAGCGAGATAGGCCTTGCCGAGATTGCCGAAGGCCGAGAGCGGCGTCGGCACGCCATTGTTCCAGGCCATGTCGAGCCGCGCGGCGAAGCGCTCGAAGCCGTGACGCGCAACCTCGGCCAAGAGGGCGTCACGATCACGAAAATGCCGGTACGGCGCGGCGGGGCTGACACCGGCGAGCCGGGCAGCCTCGGTCAGGCTAAATCCCGCAGGCCCATATTGCTCGATCAGCTTGCGCGCCGCCTCGAGCAAGACCTCCTTCAGATTGCCGTGGTGGTAGGAGCGCGGGCGGCGCCAATCCGGATGGTCTCCCATGTGAGAGGCTATTACATCAAAGCCTTAACCGAAGCTAGCTGGTGGCTTTCGGACGTTCTGGCACAAGGCTTCTCGCGACCAATCGACGCCGCCATAGGGCTTGCCTCAAGACCGCCGCGACAGGATGGTCGATAATCGCCGGGAGCGGCCCATGAACCAGCAAGACATCACCATCCAAAAACGGGCCCGAAGGTCCCGGGCGCGCACGGAATGGCCAACGCTGATCGGCCTCGCCGCCACCGTCGTCGTGATCGTGTTTCAGGGCCAACTGTTCAATGACCTCAGCGACACGCCGTTGGCACTCGTCAAGTTTCTTGGCCTGTTCGGCGTCATGATGGTCTGCGCGTTCGGCGTGGTGCGTCACGCCGATGCGGTCGCCGAGTTGTTGGGCGAGCCTTACGGCACTCTGGTGCTCACGCTCTCGGTCACGGTGATTGAGGTGTCGCTGATGGCCTCGATCATCATGCATGGCGAAAACAATCCGACGCTTGCGCGCGACGTGATGTTCTCCACCTTAATGATCGTGCTCAACGGCATGATCGGCCTGGCGCTCGTGATCGGCGCGCTACGCTATTGGGAGCAGGAATATAATCTCGAAGGCGCGCGCGCCTTCCTCGTGGTCATCGCCTCGCTTGCCGTGTTCGGTCTCATCATCCCGAACTATACCAAGTCGATCCCCGACCCTTCCAAATATCCGTTCCAGGCCGGCCTCTTCGCCACCATCACCATTCTGTTCTATGTCGTGTTCGTTATCATCCAAACGGCGCGGCATCGCGCCTTCTTCGCCGAGCCGGTGTATGGCATCAATACGAAGCGGGAGGATGTCTCGCGCCACGGAGAGGTGACGGGATCGCTTTCGTTCCATGTTGCGATGCTACTGCTCTCGCTCGCGCCGGTCGTGCTGCTCTCCGAATATCTCGCCATCCTGGTCGATCACGGCATCGAACGGCTGCAATTGCCGGCGGCGCTCGGCGGCATCATGATCGCCGTCCTGGTGCTGTCGCCGGAGGGGCTGACTGCCTTCCACGCCGCGCTCGACAATCATCTGCAGCGCGCGGTGAATGTGTGCCTCGGCTCGGCGCTGGCGACGATCGGACTCACCATTCCTGCCGTGCTCACGGTCGGGCTCCTCACCGGGCGCGACGTGCATCTCGGGCTGGATCAGCTGCAAGAGGTTCTCTTGATCCTCACGCTGTTCGTGAGCGCGCTGACCTTCGGCGGCCCGCGGACCAACGTTCTGCAAGGCATCGTGCATCTGCTGCTGTTCTTCGTCTACCTGGCCCTGATCGTAAGTCCTTAACCGTCCCGCAGCATCAGAGGAGCTTAGACAGCGGGCAAGCTTCGTTCTAACTTGATCAAGATGAAGCAGACAGGCGCCAAAGATACGATCCGGATCGGCTGGCGCGAATGGGTCGGGCTTCCCGAACTTGGCGTCGAAGGCATCAAGGCCAAGATCGACACCGGTGCCCGCACCAGCGCGCTACATGCCTGGAATATCGAGCCATTCCGGCGCGGCGGGTCGCTTTGGGTACGGTTCGAGATTCACCCGATGCAGCGGAGCGAAGCGCGCAAAGTCATCTGCGAGGCCCGCGCCATCGACGAGCGCACCGTCAGAAATTCAGGGGGCGGCGTGGAGCGGCGCTATATCATCAAGACCGAGATCAGACTGGGCGAGAGCAGCTGGCCGATCGAGCTTGCGCTTACCAATCGCGATCAGATGGGATTTCGCATGCTGCTGGGCCGGACCGCGCTCGGGCGGCGAATTCTCATCGTGCCGAGCCGCTCGTTCCTGGCTTCACCACGGTCGCCGCTGAAGCCCCGCCGCGGGCGGCATCGCGCCACCGCATTCGAACTCAGTAAGTTGCTGCCATAGACACTTGACCTCATTCTCCGGCACGGACACTCCTATGAAGATCGCGTTGCTCGCGCGGAACCCTAATCTCTACACCCATCGGCGCATTTGCGAGGCGGCGCGCGCGCGCGGTCATGAGATCGAGGTGATCAACACGCTCAGGGTGTCGATCAACATCACCTCGCAGCGGCCGGCATTGTATTATCGCAAGCGGCAGCTCGAGGGCTTCGACGCCGTGATCCCGCGCATCGGCGCCTCGGTGACGTTCTATGGACTCGCGGTGCTCCGCCAATTCGAAGTGATGGGCATCTATCCGTTGAACGAATCCGTCGCCATCGGACGCTCGCGGGACAAGCTTCGCTGCCTACAGCTGTTGGCGCGGCGCGGCATCGGACTACCGGTGACGGCGTTCACCCATGACCCAAGACAGGCCGAAGACATTATCGATCTTGTCGGCGGCACGCCGGTGATCATCAAACTGCTCGAGGGCACGCAAGGGATCGGGGTGGTGCTGGGCGATACGATCAAGTCTGCGAAATCGGTGATCGAGGCGTTTCAAGGCGCCAACGTCAACATCCTGGTGCAGGAGTTCATCAAGGAAGCGGACGGCGCCGACATCCGCGCGCTCGTCATCGGCGACAGGGTGGTGGCGGCGATGCAGCGGCAAGGCGCGCCCGGCGAGTTCCGCTCCAATCTGCACCGCGGCGGAGCGGGCACAAGCGTGAAGATCTCGCCCCAGGAACGAGCCACCGCCGTCAGGGCCGCGGCCACGCTCGGTCTCAATGTTTGCGGCGTCGATATGCTGCGGTCCAGGCGCGGACCTGTCGTGCTCGAGGTCAATTCCTCGCCCGGCATTGAAGGTTTGGAGAAAGCGTCAGGCGTGGACGTCGCCGATCCGATGATCGAGTTCCTGGAGCGCAATGCGCTGCGCGGCACAACCCGGACCAAGGGTAAAGGCTAGGCTCCCTCTTAAACTCGCCCGTAGGAGTCGCGCCACGCGCGAGACGTGAACCATCCCATAAAATTTGCCAGAACCCGCCGCCGCAGCCCCCTTCCCAAGGTCATCGGATTCTGCGTTAAAGTGACCGCGTTTTGCCGGGAGCATTATGTAATGAAATTTGCAACCTATCGTCTGAGGTTTGACGCTCTTAGCAAGGTGTTCGGCGGCGGCGCGGCCTTCGCCTTAGGCCTCATCGGAGCGCTGATCCTCGTGCCCAGCACACGCGCTGCGGAAGCCGATCCCAACCAAAGGCCCTGCAACGAGGACGCCATGCTGGTGTTCGACGCCTCCGGTTCGATGTCCGGCAACCAAGTTCTCGGCATTCCGAATTCGCGACCGCGGATCGACGAGGCGCGCTCGGCGCTGGCCAAAGTATTACCAAGTGCCACCAAGTTCCGCCGCGTTGGTCTCATTACGTACGGGCCGGGCGAATACAATCAATGTAATATCGAAGTGAACATGAAGCCGTTGCCGAACGCGGCGAAGCCGATCATGCGGGTCGT
Source organism: Methyloceanibacter sp. (assembly GCA_025449615.1). Next base: position 11,472 of record JANWJA010000083.1, on the reverse strand, counting down.
GAACGCGCTGGTGCCGGCCGGCAAAACGCCGCTGACGGCGGCCGTGGAGCAGGCGGCCGAAGTGCTCGATTATCGTAACAAGCCGGGCGTCATCGTCGTCATTACCGACGGCGAGGAAACCTGCGGCGGGCAGCCTTGCGATCTTGGCAAGAAACTCCATGACACCGCCCAGCAGCTGACGGTTCACGTGATCGCATTTCGCTACGAAGGCTATAGTTGGAGCGGCACCAGCGTACTCGACCTGATGTGCCTCGCCGATCAGACCCACGGTCTCTATATCAAGGCCAATTCCGAGGACGACCTGGTGGGCGCGCTGGAGAAGACGCTGGACTGTCCGATGATTTCGCAAGCCGAACTCAAGCCGCTGCGCTGAGCCTGACCATTCTCTCCATCGCCGGCCCGGAGCCTTACAATATTGCGGCGGAAAAGCCGCAATTCTTCCAAAAAGCGCCAATATCTTCCGCTTCTAAATAAATTCGCAACAAATTGTCGATGATCCTTGTTGCCTTAGCCGGTTTGGGCATAAGGGGGCGAAGATGGCAACGATGAGCAAGCATTTCCCGGCTCTTTTGGGGGCGGTGGCCGCACTCGGCTGGGCGGCGCCGGCGTTGGCCGATTCCGGCCTTTCGATGCCGTTCGCCTGCCAGGCCAATCGCGGCAAAGTCGAGCTCACGCCTTCGGACCCACGCACCTATCGCGTCTATGGAGCACCGGAATCCCGGATGTTCTCGACCTGCGCGCCCGATATGCCGGGCGGTTGCCCCAGCCTGAACCTGCAGCGCTTCGATCTCGATTGCAGCGGTGTCCGGGTGCCATGGATCTCCGTCGCTGAGGCGCTGACGCGCTATACCAAAAACCCAGGCTATGTGAGTAATGGCCGCTTCCACTTGATGTCGGCTCCGGCCTGGAGAGCTGGGCCATGCGGACCAGGAGGCCCGTTCGGTTATCCGCCGCGGCGGATGATTGGCCCCTATGGTTACGCACCGCCGGTCCCTTGCGCCGTGCCCTATCCGGGAGGGCCGCGCCAATCGATGGAACTGCCCGAGGGTTTCGCGCCGCCGATGGCGCGGTTTGCGCAATTCGTGGCGGCACCCGCAGTACCGTTGCCGACGCCGAAGAGTCAAGCGTCGAAGTCGCCCGATGCAGTACCCTCGAGCCAAGGGTCCGACTCCAAGGCGACCGGTTCGGTGCCGCAGGCGAAGCCGAAGCCCGCACCTGCGCCCGAGACGCCAGCACCAATCGTGAAGCCCGCGCCGAGCCAAGTCGCGACCATCGAGCAGCCTAATGTCGAGGCTAAAGGTTCGCAGGCGATGAGCGAGCAACCGAAGAGCCCCTCGCCCGAGCTGACCTCGTCCTTGTCGACATCGAGCCTGCTCAAGAGCTGGGCGCCGCAGATCGGATTCATGCTGATCGCTTTGTCGCTGGTCGGCACCTCGCTTTACGTCTCATTCCGCCGGGGTCCCGCGACCGGACTTGCCGCTTTTGCCGGATCCGCGCTCGCGCGCATGGAGCCTCTGCCGCGCGAGGATATTGCGGTGCGTCCCACGCCGCACAGCACCCCGCCCGCGCAAGGCGCTCCAGGGTTTGGGCAAGGAAGCGCACGGCCGAGACAAGAAGCTCGGCCCACGCCGCCGCCGACCATTGACGAGTGGCTGCCGAAGAGCCGTGCCGAGGCATTGCGTATGCTCGGCGCCGCACCCGATGCCGGCAAGGATACGCTGAAGCGGCTGGTGAAGCGTTTGCGCCAGACTTGGCATCCCGACCGCGCCAAGCACGAAGACGACCGGCGGCTGCGCGAAATTCGCCTGAAGCAGATCAACGTCGCCTGGGACATTCTCAGCGGCAAGCGCGCTTGAGGCCATCATGGCCGGAGTCCGGCCATGAAACATTTACAGCAATTCAATTCGCTCGGCCTACATGCCCATTGCCGCGTGGGCTTCATCCATATGTTTCATGCATCCCGCGTTGTCGCCGGCTTTCATCGCGGCCTTCGATGCATCGAGGGCGGCTGTGGCCTCCTTCTGCTTGGCGGCGTCGGTCATCTTGGCAATCATGTCGTCCATTTGCTTCATATGGCCGTCATTGCAAAGATCGGCGGCGTATGCAGGACCGGCCAAAGCGGCGGCTAACAAGGCAATCGCAATTGATGTTTTAAACATGGTTTCCTCCTTGGGGGGTTACGGTCAGGAGCTTAATCCCCGAGCGAGGCAAGAAGTTGCTCCCGCGGGGGCAGAATATGAAAAAACGTCGCGTTGACGGCATGCCGCCGACGGCCCTCAATGCGGTAATTGGGGGCTTTGATGTTTCGCGGTTTTGCTAGAATTGTCATTGCCTTAGCCCTGTTCATGCCGGGGCTGACGCTCGCCGAAGAGCCGGGCGAATCGCAGCGCTGCTGGGCGCCGGGCGTGCTCGCAGGCAAGCCTGACGAAATTCAGCCCAAACACGCCCAGACCCCGATCAATCTGGACGCGCTGAAGCAGGAGACAATTCCTGACGCAACGCCAGTGCCGCCGGAGTTGCGCGGCTCGATCAGAAGCGTCGAGCTTCCTGCGGGGCTAAAACTCATCGCGCTCACCTTCGACCTTTGCGAAACCGAAGGCGCGATTGCCGGCTATGACGGGCGTATCGTCGACGTGCTCCGTGGCCAGAACGTCAAGGCGACGTTCTTTGCCGGCGGCAAATGGATGGAGACTCATCCCGAGCGCGCCGAGCAGCTGCTCGCCGATCCTTTGTTCGAGATTGGGAGTCACAGTTGGCGCCATCTCGATCCATTGCGGATCAATCAGCAGCAGTTCGGCGAAGAGCTCAGCCTCACCGAGGCCTCCTACACCTGCGCCCGGCGTGGACTAGTGACCGGTCCTTCCTGTCCGAACGGCTTCACCTTGCCGCCGGAGCGAATGAAACTGTTCCGCTTTCCTTACGGGCGCTGCAATGCGCAGACCCTGACGGAAGCAGCCAACGCGGGCTTTCTCTCCATCCAATGGGACATCGTAACCGGCGATCCCGACCCTAATCGTTCGGCGAAAGCGATCGCGGCAACAATCCTGACCAAAGCGCATCCTGGCGCCATCGTGGTGGCTCACGCCAATGGAAGGGGCCGGCATACAGCCGAGGCGCTCGACGCCGTGATTCCCAAGCTCAAGGCGGAAGGCTATAGCTTCGTCACGGTGAGCGAATTGATCGCGGCGGGTAAGCCCGTCATCGCCGAAGCGTGCTATCAGAACCGCAAGGGCGATAATTCGCATCTCGCGCGCACCTCGCCCCGGGGCGATAGCCATGAATTCTGGTCGATACTTCAGCGCCTCGACTGAGCACGACGCACCGTTCACGCTGGCGCCGCTGTCGCCTGCGGATTGTCCGTCGCTTGCCGCCGCGATCGTGGCGATGGAACCATGGTCGGTGATGGATTATCCTGCGGACCGCTTGAGCGAATTTCTCGCCTCGCCCGATGGCGGCGTCACCCGCTGCCTGATCGAGGTTGGCGGCGAAAGAGCGGGCGTGATCTCGGTCCGCTATCCATGGCTCAAAGGTCCGTATCTGGAGTTGCTTGCCTTGCTGCCGCCGTTCCAGCGAAAGGGCATCGGCGGAATGTTGCTCGAGCGCTTCGAGAGCGAAGCGGTTTCACGAGAGGCGCGCAATCTCTTCGTCTGCGCGTCCTCGTTCAATGAGAACGCGCTTCGCTTCTATCGAAGCCACGGGTTTCGCGATGCCGCCGTTCTGCCCGGACTGGTCGCCGAGGGCTACGACGAAATCCTGCTGCGCAAATTTCTGATTGGGTGAATTGATCGCTACTGAGCGTCTGCCGGTTTGTCGGCAGGAGGCGCAGCATCGGCGGGCGTAGTCGCGCTAGTCGTGTCGGCTCTGATATTGCTCGCCGTTCTCCAGCTCGAGCATGCAGCCCGCGGCACAGACGGCGTCGACCTGCTGGTCGGGCTCCACGGTGACTTGCTTGGTATCGGTGCCGGCCGTCACGGTAATGGTATGCGGATCCGGATCTTCGTTGGAAATGGTGAGGGCGGAGGCGGGAAGCGCGAAAAGGAGCCCAGCGACGCTCGCAAGCAAAAAGCCGCCCAATCGCATCGTCCGTCCCTCCAACCCCTGCGTTTTTCTGCCGATTAGTTAGCATCCTTAATCGCCCGCGGCGGTCAAGATTTTGTTGATGAAAGGGCCAAAGTTTTCAAGGGGTCAGCCAAAACCCCGGAGTCCACAGAACTTTCGCACTGCGCAACGAAACCAAAATCGGGCTTAGGCGTTTAGTTCGGGGTTAAGCGTTGTGCGCCGCAGCACCGAAACAGCTTGGCGCCCAGCGAGGAGCCAACATAGACTTTGGACAAAGCCGGAAAGGCACAGATCGGAAAGGAGGCATTCCGATGGATCAGACAACCGCATTCACAGCGCTTCTGACGCTGGTTTCTTTCGGCTTCGTCGCCGCGATCATCCTCGGGATGTTCTAGGGCGCGGAGTCCTCACCGCAAATCACGCAGCTTCTTCCGCAACCCGCTTCGTGTCGTAGTTGAGCACGGGCGCAAGCCAGCGCTCGGCCTCTACGACTGTCCAGCCTTTGCGCTTGGCGTAGTCCTCGACCTGATCGCGTCCGATCTTGCCGAGGCCGAAATAGCGCGACTCCGGATGCGAAAAATAGAGGCCTGAAACCGCGGCGGCGGGCCACATGGCGTAGCTCTCGGTGAGTTTCACGCCGGCGGCCTTCTCGGCGTCGAGCAATTCGAACAGCGTGCCCTTCTCGGTGTGATCGGGTTGGGCCGGATAGCCGGGCGCGGGGCGGATGCCGGAATAGGTTTCCGCGATCAGCTCTTGGTTGGAGAGCTTCTCTGTCGGCGCATAGGCCCAGAGCTCGCGCCGCACCTTCTCATGAATGGCCTCGGCGAAAGCCTCGGCGAGACGGTCGGCCAGCGCCTTGACCATGATCTTCGAGTAGTCGTCATTGGCGCGCTCGAAGCGCCGCGCGACATCTTCCTCGCCGATACCGGTGGTCACGGCGAAGCCGCCGATATAGTCGGCGAGGCCTGTCTCTTTGGGCGCGATGAAATCGGAGAGCGCAAGATTCGACTTGCTCTCGTCGCGGAGCATCTGCTGGCGGAGCGTGTGAAGGGTCGCGATCTTCTTCTTGCGGCTCTCGTCGCTGTAGATCTCAATGTCGTCGCCAACACTATTCGCCGGCCAGAAGCCGACGACGCCATTGGCAACCAGCCATTCCTCGGCGATGAGCTGTTTCAGCAGGGCTTGCGCGTCATCGAACAGATTGCGCGCGGCCTCGCCATATTTGTCGTCTTCGAGGATGCGCGGGTAAGCGCCCTTCAGCTCCCAGGCCTGGAAGAAGGGAGACCAGTCGATGTAGCGGGCAAGGTCCGCGAGATCGTAAGCCTTGAAGCTGCGCGTGCCGAGGAAGCTGGGCTTCGGCGGGGTGTAACCCGACCAATCGATGTTCACGCGATTGGCGCGGGCTTGGGCCAACGACACGCGAGATTTTTCGGCACGGCCGCGGGCATGAGTCTCGGCCATGCGCAGATAGTCCTCGCGCACCTGCGCGATGACCTTGGGCCGTTCTTCCGGCGACATCAGGCTCGACACCACGCCAACCGCGCGGCTCGCGTCGGTGACATAAACGGCTTGGCTCCGCTTATAGTTCGGACTGATCTTCACCGCGGTGTGGATGCGGCTCGTGGTGGCGCCGCCGATCAGCAGCGGCAGATCAAAGCCCTCGCGCTCCATTTCGGCCGCGACGTGACACATCTCATCGAGCGAAGGCGTGATCAAGCCGGAGAGGCCGATGATGTCGACCTTAAGCTCGCGCGCTTTGTCGAGGATCTTCTGCGCCGGGACCATGACGCCGAGATCGGTGACCTGGTAATTGTTGCACTGGAGCACGACGCCGACGATGTTCTTGCCGATGTCATGGACGTCGCCCTTGACGGTAGCGAGCAGGATCCGCCCCGCGGGCTCGCCTTGGGCGAGGCCCATCTCCTCTTTTTCCTTTTCCATGTAGGGCATCAGATAGGCGACGGCCTGCTTCATTACCCGCGCCGACTTCACCACTTGCGGCAGGAACATCTTGCCGGCGCCGAACAGATCGCCAACGACGCTCATGCCGGTCATCAGTGGGCCCTCGATCACATGGAGCGGACGCGCGGCCTTCTGCCTCGCCTCTTCGGTGTCTTCGTCGATATAGGTGCCGATGCCGTGGACCAGCGCGTGAGTCAGGCGCTCTTCGACAGGTTTTTCGCGCCAGGAGAGATCGACCTCGCGCTTCTGCGCCGCACCGCCTTTGTAGCGCTCGGCGGCTTCAAGCAGGCGGTCGGTCGCGTCGGGGCGACGATTGAGGATCACGTCTTCGACAAGCTCGCGGAGCTCAGGGTCGATATCGTCGTAGAGCGCGAGCTGGCCGGCATTGACGATGCCCATATCCATGCCGGCCTGGATGGCGTGATAGAGGAACACCGAGTGCATCGCTTCGCGGACGCGGTCATTGCCACGGAAGGCGAAAGAGAGATTGGAGACGCCACCTGACACATGCACGTAAGGCAGCTCCGCCTTAATGCGCCGCGTGGCGTCGATGAAGGCGCGGGCATAGTCGTTATGCTCCTCGATGCCGGTGGCGACGGCAAAGATGTTCGGATCGAACACGATGTCTTCGGGCGGGAAACCTGCCTTTTCTGTCAGAATCTTGTAGGCGCGCTTGCAGATCTCGAATTTGCGCGTCGCAGTCTCCGCCTGGCCCTGCTCGTCGAAGGCCATGACCACGACGGCGGCGCCATAGCGGCGGACCTTCTTGGCGTGTTCAAGGAAAGGCCCCTCGCCCTCTTTCATGCTGATCGAGTTCACGATCGACTTGCCTTGCACGCATTTCAACCCAGCCTCGATCACGCTCCATTTCGAGCTATCGATCATGATCGGCACGCGCGAAATATCCGGCTCCGCGGCGATCAGGTTCAGAAATTTGTGCATGGCTGCTTCGGAATTGAGCATGCCCTCGTCCATATTGACGTCAAGCATGTTGGCGCCGGACTCGACCTGCTGGCGCGCGACTTCGAGCGCCGCGGCATAGTCGTTCGCCTCGATCAATTTGCGGAACTTGGCGGAGCCGGTGACATTGGTCCGCTCGCCGACCATGACGAAATTTTGCGCTGCGTTGGTCACTTTGTCCTCAGCCATGTACGAAGGGCTCGAGGCCGGAGAGGGCGAGCTTGTGTTGAGGCTCTGGCACGCGACGCGGCGGATATTTGGCGACGACTTCGGCGATGGCGCGGATGTGGTCCGGGGTCGTGCCGCAACAGCCGCCGACGATGTTGACTAGACCGTCCTTGGCCCACTCCTCCAATAGGCCGGCCATATGCTTCGGCGTCTCATCATATTCGCCCATCTCATTGGGAAGACCGGCATTTGGATAGACGCTGATCAGCGTGTCGGCCACGTGGGAAATCTCGTCCACCGAAGGACGGAGCTGCTCGGCGCCGAAGGAGCAATTCAGTCCCACCGAGAAGGGATTGAGATGCTTCAGCGAATACCAGAAGGCTTCCGGCGTTTGCCCCGAGAGATTGCGCCCGGAGAGATCGGTGATGGTGTCGGAGAGCATGATCGGAAGCTCCACGCCCATCTCGTCGAAGACCTGCTCGACAGCGAAGCCTGCAGCCTTGGCGTTGAGCGTATCGAAGATGGTCTCGATGAGAATCGTGTCGACACCGCCCTCGATCAGGCCGCGGGCTTGGGTGGCGTAAGCCTCGACCAATTCGTCAAAGCTGACATTGCGGAAGCCGGGATTGTTCACATCCGGTGAGATCGACGCGGTGCGGTGGGTCGGCCCAACGGCGCCGGCGACGAAGCGCGGCTTGTCCGGCGTCTTCTTGGTCCAGGCATCGGCCGCTTCCCGCGCGAGCTTGGCTGCGGCGACATTCAGCTCATAGGCATAGTTCTCAAGACCATAGTCCGCCTGGCTGATGGCTTGGGCGTTGAAAGTGTTGGTCTCGATGAGGTCGGCGCCGGCCTCGAAATAGGCATTATGGATCTCTTTGATAATCTTGGGCTGGGTGAGCACCAGGAGATCGTTGTTTCCCTTGAGGTCGCGCGGATGATACTTGAATTGCTCGCCGCGATAGCCGGCTTCGTCCAGTTTGTGAAGCTGGATCATGGTGCCCATGGCGCCATCGAGTATGAGAATGCGCTTCCCGGCTTCGCGCTTCAGCGCGGCAATACGCTTTTCACGGGTCATGACACGGCCTTTACTGCAGAGAACGCCTTGGCGGGCCGCAAGCCCAGCAGATGACAGATGGCATAAACCAGGTCGGCTCGGTTCAACGTGTAGAAATGAAACTCGGTGATGCCCTGATCGACCAGCGCCAGGACCTGCTCGGCGGCGACGGCGGCAGCCACCAAATAGCGCGTCTCCTGATCGTCATCGAGGCCTTCGAATCGGTGACCCAGCCAGTCCGGCACGCTCGCACCCGATCTCGTAGCGAAACCCGAGACCTGCTTGAAATTATGGATGGGAATGATGCCGGGCACGATGGGGATGGTGATGCCTGCCCCGCGGACGCGGTCGAGATAGCGGAAGAACATTTCGTTGTCAAAAAAGAACTGGCTGATCGCCCCGTTTGCGCCGGCGTCGATCTTGGCCTTCAGCATATCGAGATCGGCCTCGACGGAGGGCGATTCCGGATGCTTCTCCGGATAGCAGGCGACCGAGATTTCGAACGGCGCGATGCTCTTGATGCCTTTAACAAGGTCCGCGGCATTGATATAGCCGCCCGGCGTCGGCTCGTAGCGCGTGCCCGCGCCATCCGGTGGATCGCCGCGCAAGGCCACGATGTGGCGGACGCCCAAGTCCCAATAGTCGCGGATGATTTCATCGACCTCGCCCTTGGTCGCCGAGACGCACGTAAGATGCGCGGCGGGCTTCAATGTGGTCTCGCTCAACATGCGCGCGACCGTGGCGTGGGTGCGCTCGCGGGTCGAGCCGCCGGCACCATAAGTGACGGAGACATATTTCGGGCGGAGCGGCTCAAGCCGCCGGATCGAGCGCCACAGCGTCTCTTCCATGCCGGCGGTCTTGGGCGGGAAGAACTCGAACGACACGTCGATGGCGCCACGGCCGAGAATGCGGCTCTTGGGCTCGGAGGAGTGAAGCATTACGCAATTTCCTCCACTTTGACTTTCGACTTTTTCTTCTGGCTCGCATTGGCCGGCTTCGTAGCGAGCCACAATGAAACGGTGAGCTCGTCGCCGCCAGCCGCGCGCGGCGCCAGATCGCGGCTCCGCTCGATGTCGAGACCGGACTCCTTCAGCCAGCGCTTGATCTGGTCTTGAGCGAAGCCGAGGCGGCGATGCGCGGATTGATCGCGCAAGAATTCAAGCTCGTGCGGCGCGAAATCGACGACGAGAAGTTTGCCGCCGGGCAGGAGCAGCCGCGAGGCTTCGGCGATTGCGGCAGCCGGATCGTCGAGAAAGTGCAAGACCTGGTGCAAGATGACGGCGTCGGCGGAGGCATCGGCGAGCGGAACATTATAGAGATCGCCTTGCCGGGCTTGGGCATGCGCGATACGAGCGCGCTCCAGCTTCATGCGCGCATAAGAAAGCATGTCATGGCTGAGGTCGAGGCCGAGCGCACGCTTCGCGCGCGGCGCAAATAATTCCAGCATGCGACCCGTGCCGGTGCCGAGATCGACAAGGAGATCGAACGGCCCCTCGCCCAGCGCGTCCGAGATCGCCGCTTCGACCTGATCCTCGGCGACATGCAGCGTCCGGATGTTGTCCCATTCCTTGGCATGAGAGCGGAAATAATTCTGCGCGGCCTCGGCGCGCGCCTTCTGTACCGATTGCGCTCTGGCGCGGTCGCGCGCGATAACGGGATCGGATGGATCGAGGCTGGCGACGATCGACTTGGCGAGGGCAGCTTCGCTGCCGGTATCGGCGAGACGGAAGAACACCCAAGACCCTTCGCGGAAGCGTCCGATCAGGCCGGCTTCGGCCATCAGCTTCAAATGCCGGCTGATGCGCGGCTGGCTCTGGCCGAGAATCTGGGTGAGCTCTTTGACGTTGAGCTCGCCCTGCGCCAGCAGTGCCAAGATTCGCAGCCGCGTCGCCTCGCCCGCGGCGCGAAGCGCGGCAAGGGATTGGGCGCGGCTTAGACCTGGGGCGCGGTGACCGTCTGACATAAAGATATGTTTATACGTATTGTTGGAACAGCACAAGATCGGAGGTCGACTTGGTCCATACCCGCAAAACGCGTCTAATACATATTTACAATCTAGACGGGAGCGCACATGATGTCCAAAAACCGGGAGCACAAAGTGGGGATCAATCGGAAATTTTTCTTCGAGCAGCTGAAGAATCAGCTTTTCGGGGGCAAGTTCTCTAAGGGGCAAGTCGACGGACTCAACTCTCTCCTCGATGTGTGGGAGCGAGACTATGCAAAGAACGACGATCGCTGGCTGGCTTACAGCCTCGGAACCGCCTACCACGAAGTCGCCTTCACGATGCAGCCAATCCACGAACGCGGCGGCCCGAAATATTTTTTCTACATGTACGACAAAGATGGCGGCCGACCGAAAGTGGCGGCTGCACTCGGCAACACGGAGAAGGGCGATGGCGTGCGCTTTCATGGCCGCGGCTACGTTCAACTGACCGGACGGAGCAACTACGACAAGGCCGGGAAGCTTGTGGGTGCCGATCTCGTCGGCAACCCCGACCTCGCACTCGATCCGGCCATTGCCAGCAAGATCCTTTTCACCGGACTCAAGACGGGACTGTTCACCGGCAAGAAGCTCCCCCAGTACTTCAACAAGACCGCGGAAGACTGGATCAATGCGCGCCGGATCGTGAACAAGCTCGACAAGGCGCCGCAGATCGCAGCCTACGCCAAACGCTTCTACGGCGCGATCGGCTACACGACGGGCTAGGATCAACCTCGCGCGAATTTCTTGTATTTGATGCGGCTGGGGAGCACGGAATCCTCACCGAGGCGGCGCTTCTTGTCCTCTTCGTAGTCGGCGAAATTGCCCTCGAACCATTCAACATGGCTGTCGCCCTCGAAGGAGAGGATGTGCGTGGCAATGCGATCCAAGAAGAAGCGATCGTGGCTGATGATGACGGCGCAGCCGGGAAAATCTTCGAGCGCCGCTTCGAGTGAGGAGAGCGTCTCGACATCGAGATCGTTGGTTGGCTCGTCGAGCAGGATCAGATTGGCGCCGGCTTTCAGCATCTTGGCGAGATGCACGCGATTTCGTTCGCCGCCGGAGAGCTGGCCGACCTTCTTCTGCTGATCCGGTCCCTTAAAATTGAACCAGCCGACATAGGCGCGGGACGGCACCTCGCGATTTCCAAGCTTGATCACCTCGCCGCCGCCGGAAATTTCCTCAAACACGGATTTGTTGCCGTCAAGCGCATCGCGCGACTGATCGACATAGCCGACTTTCACGGTGTCGCCGACGCGGAGGGCGCCATCGTCCGGAGTTTCCTGGC
>JANWJA010000082.1 GCA_025449615.1 Methyloceanibacter sp. | reverse complement strand
GACCGGCTCCGGCATTTCGCCCAGCGCGTAGGCGGCAGCGTTGGCCCCCATGCGCCGATAGTGCTCGAGCCTGGTGATCGGGGAGTTGGAGAAGAGCTCGAGATTGTTGTGCGGTAGGCGGTCCTTCTGGTGAATGACCGCGGTGCCCTTGGCCTGGATGCCAATTCCGACGCCAGACCCCGCGAGGTGGGCGGCGCTGAGGCCGAGAAACGACGTGTCGGCCGTATGCTTCATCCGCACGACACGAGCTTTTCCGCCCCCTTCGGTGATGCCACCGATCAACTCGTGCAGGGTTGCGGACAAGGGATGACCCGCGACGGTCTGGAAGAGCTTGATGCCGAACGCGGGGCTCACCCCGATCACGACCTCACGGCGATCGTTGCCCGCGGTGGCAGGGCCCATGGTCCGGTAGCTGACGCGTTTGCTCTCGGCGGCCTTGTGCACGGCCTCGGCTCTCAGCACCTCCTCGCGCGTGAGGACGTCGCGGATCGCCACGATCTCCTCACGGCGCGCCGCGCTTACGCGGTATCCAGTGCCGGGCCCGAGGTAGTCATTGGGATCGTTGATCGCGCTGAGGATACGGCCGTCACGGACGAGCGCAGACGTCTGCAGATAGTCGCCGGAAACGCGCAATCTCAAGAGCTTTAGAAGATTTTCCGCCTCCTCCGTGAAGCCGCGCGCGGCTAAGGCCTTGATCACGTCGACGACGGTGATCGCGCGCTCCTTGATGCTCTCGCTGATCGGCACCACGTCGCGCGGCAGATAGCTTCGCGTCTCATCCGATCCCGACGCGGCAACGACGCTGCTTTTCATGTCCTCTGTCGGTTGCCCGAGGCCAAGCTCCACAAGCACGGCGCTGATGGCTTCGACGGCACGCGTTCGCAGCGCAAAGACACGGGTCTCGCCTACGGGGGTGAGACCGCCGTCGGCCTCGAAATCGCGCTGGAGCACGAGATAGTCCTCGAGCTCCTCGCCGTTAAGAAGGGAGGCGTTGAAAGAATTGTCGTATTTCAGGATCGACCCGAACCCCGAGCATATCAGGTCGGAGCCGGCGATGAGAAAGGGCAGGATCTTGGCCCCGACGCGGATCTCGGATTCGGTCGCACGCGCGTCATTGCCGGAGGCGCATTCCAGATCGAGCCAGACGGCGATCAGATTCTCCGCCATCAACTCGCGCATTCCACCCGGTATGGTGCAGGTGATGGGCGCTCCGTCGATGCCGCCATTCTGCGTGCCCTGCACCCCCATGGCGCGCTGAAGACAGAGGCAACGCGCCTCGAGATAGAGCAGCGACTTCTTCTCGTGGAACCCCATGAGCAGCTCCGACCCGGCGCCCGAGGTGCAGCGCATCTTGATGCCGCGCGAGGCATAGGCCGCCGCGAGAAAGGCCTTCGACCAAGGCGTGTCGTCGCCATCGATGAAGCTCTTCTCGGTACCGTAGACCGAGACCGTCTCGGCATAAGACGTAAAGCCGGCCATGCCGATCTTGAGCTCCTCCGCCTCTTCGCTCGAGCACTGAAATAGCGTCCCCCAACGTCCGACCGAGGCCCCGACCGCGCATGCGACGGCATTCGACCAAGCATTTCGCGCGACTCGCATCGTCGTCTCGACCTCGTCGAATCCGAATGCGACCGCGGTCGCGGCATCTGCAGCCATCTGCAGCGGGTCGTCCTTGGCGTTGGTCACGTGCGCCTGATTACCGGGCGTCTTGCGGGCGCGCATCTTGCTGTATGCAAAGGCGATCTCGAGAGATGAGAGTTGCGCCACGACCTCGGCGAGCTTGGCCGGCGTCATGCCGTGGGCAAGTCGCACCAGCTCGCTGCGCGGCACGTTCATGTCGACCAGCATCCGCGCGACCTCGTGCGAAGGCATGGCCATGGCTTCCGGCGCGATTTCCGGATCGATGTGATAGCGGGCGATAAACGTGTCGATCATGTCGAAGTCGCCAACGCCGACGCCGTCCATCACGTCGATGCCGCCAGACCCCAATGTCAGTCCCGACTTTGGATCGTGACGGCTGGTAAAAGCCGCAAATCCATTCTCCGCGTCCTCGATCGCGAATTTATCGAGCCGAAGCGGGCGCTCATCCCAGTCGGAGAAGCGCTTCCAGCGATTAGCGAACGTGCTCGGCTCCCCTGCCATGGTGACTCTTCCTCGCGGAGATCGACATCACTGGAACCAGACTATAGAGAATGCTGGCGGCGCCGAAGCGCATTTTACAGAAAAGCCGCACAACTTGCCCCTGGGCAGCGGGGCGACGGGCCGCGGCACCAAGGTAAGTCGGAAAAAATTGAACGATGGAGACGGACTGATCTAGGCTAGAGGCGAGCGGAGCCCAGTCAGGGCTTCCAGCGATGCGCGTGTGACTCGAAGGATGTCATGACGGCGACACGAAAAATTCTCGAACTCAACGCGTTCGACATGGATGCGTCATCCGGTCTCGATCCTGAGACGGCGGATCTCGTCGCCCGCCGCAGGCGCGTGTTCGGTCCAACATCGATGCTATTCTACGCACGTCCCCTCAATCTCGTCCGAGGCGAAGGCGTCTGGCTCATTGGCGCGGACGGCACGCGCTATCTCGACGCCTACAACAACGTGGCGTCCGTGGGCCACTGCCATCCACGCGTCGTCGCTGCCGTGTCGCGGCAAATGGCGACCCTCAACACACACAGCCGCTACCTGAGTGAGATCGTCTACACCTATGCGGAAAGGCTGTTGGCGACGCTGCCGCGCGAACTCTCCAATATCGTCCTGACATGCACGGGGAGCGAAAGCGTCGACTTGGCGCTGCGTATCGCACGCGCGGTCACCGGCGGCACCGGCCTCATCGTGACGGCGAACGCTTATCACGGCAATACGCGGTCCGCGACCGAGATCTCCCCTTCGTCTGCGAGCGCCGAGCCGCCCAATCCGCACGTGTTTCTGGTCCCCGCCCCAGACACGTATCGAACAATGTCCAAGGATGTGGGGCCGCGCTTCGCGGCTAACGTCAGGAAAGCGATTGCGGCCATGAAGCGAAAGAAGATTCGCTTCGCCGGGCTTATTGCCGACAGCATCTTCTCGAGCGACGGCATCTACTCGGGCGAGCCGGGATTCATGGCCGAAGCCATCGCGAGTGTACGCAAAGAAGGTGGCATGTTCATTGCCGATGAGGTGCAGCCAGGCTTCGCCCGCACGGGCGAAACGATGTGGGGTTTTGAGCGGCACGGCCTCGTCCCCGACGTGGTCGTGATGGGTAAGCCCATGGGCAACGGCTATCCGATCGGCGGAGTCGCGGTGAAGCCGAATCTGCTCGAGGCCTTCGGGGCGACTTCTGGTTACTTCAACACGTTCGGAGGAAACCCGGTTGCCGCCGCAGCCGGACTTGCCGTGTTGGAGACGATCGAAGCCGAGACTCTGCAGCAGAATGCGCTCGAGATCGGCGCCTATCTGTTGGCGGAGCTAGATGGCGTCGCACAGCGCTTCAGCCAAGTCGGCGATTTGCGGGGAAAGGGACTCTACATCGGCGTCGAACTCGTGCGCGACCGCAAGTCGAAAAAGCCGGATAGAGAGGCTGCAACCCGCATCGTAGATATGCTCCGCGACCGCAATGTTCTGGTCGGCATTGCCGGCCCCCACGGCAGTGTCCTCAAAATCCGCCCGCCGCTCTGCTTTGAGCGGGACCATGCCGACCTTCTCGTCAAGGCGCTTTCTGACTCCCTCGCGGCCCTTTCCTAATCGGGGTACGGGTTTGGACGCCGCAAGCTGTCACGAGGTTGGCACGGCGTCCTTTCGAGTCATGAGCGCCGCGCCGATCTCGTCTAGTATGGCCGGATCGTCGATGGTGGCCGGCATGTTGAAGCTCGCGCCGTCGACGATCTTCTTGATGGTGCCGCGTAGGATTTTCCCCGAGCGGGTCTTGGGCAGGCGCGCCACCGTCACTGCGGCTTTGAAGGCGGCCACAGGACCGATCCTCTCGCGTACGAGGTCGACCACCTCTTGCTCGATCACGGCCCCGTCGCGGTTGACGCCAGCCTTGAGCACGAGGAAGCCGATGGGCACTTCGCCTTTCACCGCGTCGGCGGCACCGATCACGGCGCACTCGGCCACATCTTTGTGAGACGCCAGCACCTCCTCCATCGCGCCCGTCGATAAGCGATGACCGGCGACATTGATGATGTCGTCGGTGCGGCCCATGATGAAAAGGTAGCCGTCCGCGTCACGATAGCCGGCATCGGCGGTCTTGTAGTAACCCGGGAAATCCGCGAGATAGCTCGGACCGAAGCGGGCGTCGGCATTCCAGAGACTCGGCGAACAACCCGGCGGAAGCGGTAGCTTAATTACGATATTGCCGAGCTGACCTTCGGCGACGGTATGACCCCCATCGTCGAGGACGCTCACCTCATAGCCGGGCATTGGCAGGGTCGGCGAGCCGCGCTTGACCGGAAGCCGGCCGAGACCGATCGGATTGCCGGCGATGGCCCAGCCTGTCTCCGTCTGCCACCAGTGGTCTATCACGGGCACCTTCAGGTGCTCCTCGGCCCACAGCACGGTATCGGGATCGGCGCGCTCTCCGGCCAGGAACAGCGTGCGCAGGCTCGAAAGGTCGTAGTTGCGGATGTTGAGGCCGTGCGGATCCTCCTTCTTGATCGCGCGTAGCGCAGTCGGGGCTGTAAAGAGGGCAGCAACTTTGTGCTCGCTTGCGACGCGCCAAAACGCGCCTGAGTCGGGCGTTCCGACGGGCTTGCCTTCGTAGAGGACGGTCGTATTGCCGGCCAAGAGCGGCCCATAGACGATATAGGAATGTCCGACGACCCAGCCGATGTCGGATGCGGCCCAGAACACCTCGCCCGGCTCGACCCCGTAAAGATTCTGCATCGACCACAGCAGAGCCACCATGTGACCGCCATTGTCGCGCACGACGCCCTTGGGCGTGCCTGTGCTACCGGACGTGTAGAGGATATAGAGCGGGTCGGTCGCCCCTACGGCGACACACTCTGCACTGAGACCCTGCGATTTAGCCTCAGCGACGAGCCGCGCCCAATCGTGGTCGCGACCCGCGTGCAATTGCGCAGGAGCCATCGGGCGCTGCAGGATTACGCAGCTCTCGGGCTTGTGGACCGCAATCTCGATGGCCCTGT
>JANWJA010000081.1 GCA_025449615.1 Methyloceanibacter sp. | reverse complement strand
TTAAAGGATACGAGTATCAGTCGCGTTAATGGCACCCGCCGGAACGCGCGTAACTGTTGTGAAGCTCTTAATGCGTGAGTGCGAATGGGACAGCTTTGACTCGGCAAGCAAGCTCACCCCCCGAAAATAAAACGGGCGGCCGAAGCCGCCCGTTTGAAGCGTCGCGATGGATAGGGCTCAATAGCCTCCGCCACCGCCATTATAGTAGCGGCGGTGGCTGTAGCCTCCGCCATAGCCTCCGGAGTGATATGGCTGGCAGTCGTAATAGCTGTAATGCGCGCAATATCTGTGCCCGTAGTCGTAGCCATAGCTGTCGCAATGGCGGGAGCAAGAGTAGCAGCCCGAGTAGTCGCAGTGTTTGTAGCCCGCGAGATGCAGCACGGAACTTTGTGTTCCGATTGCACCTGAAAGCCTCGACGCCGTGCCGGCATCGATGGCCAAAGCCTGTCCAGAGACAAATGCGAGTGCCGCAAATGCGGCCATCGCCAACAATGATTTGCGCATGATCAACCTCCAGTTGGACGTCTCGCGAACCTTCCTCAGTTCCGCATCAGTCCTGCATCATTTGGGTGGCGCGTACCCCCTGCGCCGATCATAGGCCTGGGGCGCGTAATGAAAATATGGCATGCAGCGGGCATAGCCTTCGTTGGCCGTGGTGTAGGGCCGATAGAACCACCAATAATTGCGCGGGTAGCAATAAGATTCGATATGCTGATGGTGGCCAAAGACCACTGGCTGCACCGCTAAGGGCCCGGCGCTAACGGCATCGATCGTGGTGGGCATGGCGTGGGCAAATCCCGCTGAAAGAGCTAGACCAAACAGAGCCGCAACTCCCGGAAATATCAGCGTGCGCGCGTTCAATCTTGCCACTCCCCCAACGTCAAACCCCCAGCTTCGGGCCACTTTAGCCGATCGAATTGGCCACGTCCCGGACAAAACGGCCACAATGCGAACTCGATAATAATAAGAAAGTCACCAACTGAGCGTATGGTCCCCCGACCAAACCCAAATCCTATGTGGAAGGATAGCCCCCAATGACTCCCGCAAAAGATGAACTTGCCGAAGAGATCGAAGCCATCCGCGCCGATATCCAGAACCTCACCTCGACCGTCGGCCGTATCGCCAACGACAAGCTGCACAGCGCCCAGGCTGGCGCCATGGAGTCGGCAAAAGAGGCCGAGGACGCCATCCGCCGCAATCCGCTCCAGGCCGTCGCCATCGCCATCGGCGTCGGATTCCTGTTCGGCGTCATGACCCGGCGCTAAAGGCAAAACGCGAATGTGGAGGCTCGCGCTTACGCTGCTGTCGTCTTTGCAAGCCGGCGCCAGCATCAAACGATCATTCGAGCGCGCGTTGCGCCAAGCCATTGCGATCGCAATTGCCGTCTTGATCCTGCTCGTGGCCGCCTGCTTCGGACTGCTTGCGGGATACCAAGCGCTGATCTCGAGCTATGGCTTCAGCCCGGCAGAAGCCGCCGGGATCATGGCCAGCGTCCTGTTGCTATTGGGCGCCGCCCTCCTTGCTTGGTCGGCCTTTGGCCAGACACCACGTAAGGCACCGCCGATGGCAGCCGGCCTTGCCGATGGCATCGGCAGCATCGACCGCGAGATCAGCAAGGCGATGCAGCAGATTGGCCCCATCACGCTGCTTGCGGTCGCCTTCGTCGCCGGCATCCTCGCCAGCCGCAAGCGATGAGGCCCGTTCCAAGACGGGACGGACCTTAATCAGCTCTTAACTAGCGTCCCTGCATTGTGGATTCGAAACACGATGAGGACGGGCTGTGGCTCGAATTGCCGGACATAGGCTGGCTTGGCTGCTGACGCTCGGCGTCGTTTGCCTCGCGCTCCTACCGAATCTCGCCAAAGCCCAACCCTGGAATCCATCCGGCATCTATGGCGGACCCTACGGCGCGCCCATCGTCGTGCCCCCGCCGCCAATGCCCGATCCGGCCTTCGAGCTCGGCACAAGGATGTGGTTTAGCCAGGGCACGACCAATTTCGGCTTCAACTCACAAAAAGCCAATCCCGCGTTGGGCAATCCAACATCAACGCTGAGCTATGACGATTTGGATGGAGTGTCCGCTGAGGCCACCTTCAGAGCGAAGAACGACACCGGCATGGTGTTCAAGGGCTTCGTCGGTGGCGGCGGTATCGTCTCAGGCAGCCTCGACGATCAGGACTACCTGAAGCACCAGATCCGCTTCTCCGATACCTTTAGCGATGTCGAAGGCAGCAACATGGTCTACGGCACGATCGACCTCGGCTATGACTTCAAGCTCAATGACGACCTCAAACTAACTCCATTCGTCGGCTTCAACATGTGGCAGGAGACAGTCGACGCTTTCGGTGCTCGTTGCCTCAAGGACGAGGTGCAAGGAGCATTCTGCGGACCGCCGGGCCGCGTCGCGGTGCCTTTCACCACCAAGGTTATTCACAACGAGACGAATTGGGCCTCGCTCCGACTCGGCACCGGAGTGGAGACAAAGCTGACCGATCGCGTCACCTTCGTCGGCGACTTCGCGCTTCTGCCCGGCGCCTATGTTTGGAACGAGGACAGCCATCGGCTGCGCCGTGATCTCGGGCCAATTCCCAATATCGAGGATCGCGGCACCGGCTGGGGCGCCCAGATCGAGGCCGAGCTTCGCTATGACATCAGCCCAAACTGGACGGCCGGCGCCGGCGTCCGCTACTGGTACGCGACCACGAGCGGCGTGACCGACTTCGTGAATTTCGGTGTCAAATCCGATCTTGAGGATTTCACCACTGAGCGCTTCGGCGTGATCACCGATGTCACCTATCGTTTTGCGACGTATTAGGAGGCCTGCTTCGAAGGTGGAAACAACGACACATCCGGGCTAAAACGCGGGCTCGGGCGAGCGACTTGAACAGGAAGGCGATCTGCTCCTATCTCGTCCTTCGCAGCGAGCGGCGCCGGCATAGCTCAGTTGGTAGAGCGGCTGATTTGTAATCAGTAGGTCAGGGGTTCGAATCCTCTTGCCGGCACCAATAAGTCCGTTCTGGTTGTTGAGTTCATCGACGAGGCGATCAACCGACTTAAGCTTGGGACCATGAGATTCACGAGACTCACATTCTGCTTACTGGCGACCGCGAGCCTGCTCGCCGCTTGCGACGAAGAAGGCCATTTTCTGTTCAAGCATTTCGTCGAGGTCGAGCGCGACCGTCCGACGCCAGCAGAGTATCAGCAACAGGTAGCGGACTGCTTCTACGACAGCGCGAACGATCAGATGGGAGCAGAGGGATATTCGGTCCTAATTGCTTATTTGACGGAGATTGGCAATCGCGAGGACAGGAAAAACCTGCGCAATCTCCCGATCGCAAAGCAGGTCAAATACATGGCCTACGGACAGATCGCGACGGACTTGTATCTCGGCTGCCGGTCTCAGCTCGTGCCGCAGACGGCTTTGAATGAATCTTGCCGGGGCAAACAAGATTGTAGCGCGGCCCGGTAGCGGTCAACCAAACCCTCGATATCCAAGGCGAGATGTATCAAGCGCTTAGCGCGCCGCCGAGAGCCGTGAAGAACAGTTCAAGCCTCGTGTCGACTCGTGCTAATAAGAAGCCGGGGAAACTCCAAAAAAGGGGGGAACGATGCTTGAAACACTACTCGTAACATTGGTGATTGGCGCCATTGCCGGCTGGCTCGCTGGCGTCATTGTGCAAGGCTCTGGCTTTGGCCTTGTGGGAGATATCCTGGTCGGGATCGCTGGCGCGCTTGTCGCCGGCTTCTTGTTCCCGGCGCTCGGCATTGGTTTCACGATTGTGGGCGGCATCGTCGGCGCCATCATCACCGCCGCGCTCGGCGCGATCATTCTGCTCCTTATAGTCGGCTTGATCAGAAGGCTTATGGCCTAGTCCAGCCGACCAAGCTGAGGGCTGGCATTACGCCGCGCGCCTGATCTCAGGTGCGCGGCCATTGTCGCTGTTGCTGGCATCGCAGTTTGCGCCGGCTATCGCGTGGCAGGGACTTCTTGACCATCCTTGAGAATAGCCGGTTTTGCCGCCGCCTGACGCCTTGAGCTTGCCTTCAGGCGCGCTTAAGTCTCAAGGCGAGGAAGTCGCGAAACTGCCCCTCAAGATTGGAGCCTCCCGCTGACAAACCCGACCCTCCCCGTTTCCGCGTTCCTTGCCGCTGCGTTGCTGGCGCTGATCGTTGTCCTGCCCGGCGCCTTCGCCGAGGACCATACGCAGTCCTCCACGCCGCAGACGAGCGAAGCGCATTCTGTCCCGCCCGAGACAAAACCGGCGGCAGAAGCGAAGCCCGCGCCCGAGGCCAAGCCGGAGCTGCTGCCGCCAAGCGCCATCACGCAGCATACCATCAAGCTAGGCAATGAGACCGTTTCCTACACCGCCGAGATCGGCGCGCTTCCTTTGCGCGACGCGGAAGGCGCGGTGACCGCAAACATCTACTACGTGGCCTATACGCGCGATCCGAAGGACGCCAAACGACCCATTAGTTTTGTCTTCAATGGCGGTCCAGGTGCTGCCTCCGCCTATCTCAATCTCGGCGCTCTCGGCCCGCGCATCGTCGACACCACCGCGAACGGCGAATTGCTCGGTCCACCGCCAAGACTGATCGACAACGATCAGACCTGGCTCGGCTTCACCGACCTCGTCTTTATCGATCCGGTGGGCACCGGTTTCAGCCGCGCCACCAAGAACGAAGACAAATTCTATGGCATAAAGCAGGACACCGAAGCGCTGTCGGAATTTGTCCGGCTCTTCCTCGTCAAGTCAGGCCGCATGATCTCCCCGGTTTATTTTGTCGGCGAGAGTTATGGCGGCTTCCGCGCCGCGAACCTGACCCACTCTTTGCAAAAGGAAGGAATCCTGTCGCCAAGCGGAATGATCCTGATTTCGCCCGCGCTCGAATTCTCCCTCCTCAATACCGACGATTACGATCCGCTCGCCTGGGCGCTGCCTTTGCCGTCGCTTGCCGCAGTCAATTTCGAGCAGAAGGGCGTAACCGGCCGCGACTCGCTCGCGGCGGCTTTGAAGGACGTGGAGCATTATGCACTGACCGATTATCTCGTCGCGCTCGCCTCGGGCAACGCGCAAGGCGGCAAGGAAGCCAGTAAGACCGTTGCGAAATTGACGGGGCTTCCTCTCGATCTTGTCGAGCAGCAAAACGCGCGCATCACGCCTCATTTGTTCATGAAGGAATTCGACCGCACGCACGGCAAAGTTCTCAGCCGCTATGACGGCAGCGTCAGCGGACCGGATCCCAACCCCGCGAGCGCTTGGCCGAACGGCCCAGATCCAGTGTTGGACGCGACCGCCCCGCTCTGGGCCGCGGCCTTCGTGTCCTACGCGGACAGCGAGCTCAATTTCAAAACCGATACGAGCTACAAATTGCTCAATCGCGAGATCCGCAACAAATGGGATTTCGGCATGAGCTCGACGCGGCAAGGTTATGCCGGCGTGATTGACGACATCCAAGAGGCGCGCGCGGCGAACCCGAACCTCGCCGTCGTGATCGCCTCGGGTTACACCGATCTGATCACACCCTATTTCGTGCATTCTTATCTCGTGGCCCAATTGCCGGAATTGCACGGCGCTCGGCCTATTCAGTTGCAGAACTATGCTGGGGGTCACATGCTCTATACGCGGCCGGATTCACGCCGCGACCTGCGCAAAGACGTCGAGGCGGTCTATCGCGCCCCAGCTAAGCCGTTGACGAGCTCTGAAGGTTTGGGCGAAGGTTCGAAAGGTGAAGCCGCGCCTCTGATCCGATAAACTGGCGATTCGAGCTGCAAGACTTAAGGGAACCACGAATGCTGAGACGCGGCGCCATCCTTGCAAGTTTTCTTCTCTTTGCCGGCGTAACCAATGGACTGGCGGAGGATACGCCGCCCGCCTCATCGCAGGAGCAGGCGCCGGGCTGGGTCGAATTTCAGTCGCCGGAGCGAGGGTTTGCCGTGTCCCTCCCGGGCACGCCGAAGACGTCCAGCGTATCGATCTCGGGTCAGAATCCGCTGGTTCAATATGACTACACCGTCGGCGTCGGCGATAACATTGTCTATCAAGTCGTCGCGTTTGAATATCCCGCCGGGAAAGCGCCCAACCCGCCCGAGCCTGAATATTACGTCAAGCTGGTGAGCGCTTATGCCAAGGGCAGCGATGCGCGTCTCCGCAAGAAGGGCGCGTCCGAGATCGCCGGCAAGCAGGGCTATGAGGCGATCGCCGACGACAACAAGGGCAAGCTCGTGCATCTGATCGACGTCGTGCCCGGCGGCAATGACCGGATCTATATGCTGGTCACGGCTGGACCGAAGGGGCACGCGGCGAGCGACGATGCTCAGCGCTTCCGCGACTCTTTCAAGCTGCTCGGCGAGCAGCCGGCGACCGCCACGACGCCGGAATCGACCGGAACCACCCCCTAATCTTCGACGCGGCCAAGCTCCCCGACGAAATTCTCGACACGCTCCCCCGGTCTCGCCGTGCAAAGGCTGACTACAACCGCCACGACAAAGCCGACCGGGATGGCGAACAAAGCCGCATAGTGCCGGTCGACGCCGCCCCAATTGGCGAAGTTTCGCGCCTCATTGACCCAAGCGCCGACCGCGGCCTGCTTGGCGTAGCCGTCTGCCAGATGGGCCGCCTGTTTCAGCGTGAGATAATGCGGCCATTGATCTTGGGGCCCGCCTGAGAGCCCGTGCATTGCCTCGTAAAACGGCACCGGAAAATAATAAGGCACCAACAGATAGAACAGCGCCAGCGCAACGGCGGCGGCAATGCCGGCGATGACACCTGGCTGATTGGCACGGCGCCACCACAATCCGAGCACTAGCGCCGGGAAGAAAGCGGCGGCTGCAAGCGAAAGAGAACCCACCGCCCAATCGCTGAAATCGTCCCCGATCAACGCAATCAAGGCCGCCGCACCGGCCACGATGACGAGCATCGCACGCAGCACGAGAAGCTGCTGCGACTGCGTCGCCATTCGGTCGAACGTCTTGAAATAGAGGTCGTGAGCAAGAGAATTCGCGACCGCGATGAGGAGACCGAGCGCAATCGCAAGATTGGCCGCGAGCGCGCAAAACAGAAGCGGTGCGACTCTGAGTCCGGAGGCTGCGCCAGGCAAGAGTGACTTAAAAATTTCGGGTTCTGTCGCGCACACGAGCGAAAATAGCGCGAGGAACACTGCGCCCCAGAGGAACGAGATCCGCGCGCCCCTGACTGTCGGCGTGACGAATGAATGCATCACCATGTGCGGGAAGCAGGCGGCAGCCGCGGCGATGGTCACGACCGAACCGATCCGATCGGCGCCGTCGCGAAGCGAAAATGTCGAGACGGCCGCGTCGACCGCTTCGTGATCTTGCACGCCGCTCCCCAGCCATTTGATCTTGGCAATGGCGACCAGCGCCGCAGCCAAGAACAAGACGCCGAGAGCGGCCTGATTGAAGCTCACCGCGCGCATGCCTCCGAACAGCGCACAGACGACGAGGAAGGCCGCCACGATCCAAATTGCCGATGAAGGTGCGAGGTCAAACAGCGTAGCGGCAAGAGCTGCAAGCGACGAAAGCGCTACGACCAAGAGTGGCAGCGAGCACAGGACCAGAAGTAACAGGGCGACAATGCGCGCCGCTTCGCCATAACGCTCGCCGAGAAAATCCGGCAGGCTGTACCCACCGAAACTCCGCAAATAGGGCGCGAAGATCGCAGCGCTGACCAGCAGTCCGAGGACAGCGGCGAGCCCAAGGACGAGCGCGTCCCCCTCCTCGAGCTGCAAGCCAAGCATGAGAGCAATCGGCAGCACGATCGAAGCAAAGATAGCGGCGCCATTTGCCGCCGGCGCAATCTCGCGACCTGCAACATAGAATTGCGACAGCCGGCCCGAGCGGAAGTTCAACGCGATTGCCACCACGGCCGCGAGGGCGAAGAGCATCGTCAGCCTCAAAATAGAATCGCTGTCCACAGCTTCCCCCAGGCGCCATCCTTCGAGGTCGCGCACGACCGATCTAGACCACGTCCGCCCGTGGCACCACTTCGCGGAGCAGTTCCGCAAATTTCAGAAAGTCGGCTTTACGCGGACTGGTCTTGCGCCAGGCAAAACCGATCTCGCGCTTCGGCTCCACCCCATTGAAGCGCAGCAGGCGGATATCGCCGTGATGATGCGTCTCGCTTCCGATTGCCATCTCCGGCAACAGCGTAACCCCATAACCATTGGCGACCATCTGCACGATGGTTGCGAGGCTCGACGCGCCGAAACTGTTCCGCGTCTCCGGCGTCACCAGCCGGCAGAAAGACAACGCCTGATCACGCAGACAATGTCCCTCCTCTAGCAGCAGCAGCCGCCCTTCGGCGAGCATCGTCGCGGTCGCGTGCTTGCTCTTCTTGTTCTCTTGCGTCGCCTTGGTCGCGAGAATGAATTTGTCGTCGAACAGATGCAGCGTCTCGATCTCTGGATCTTCGATCGGAAGCGCGATCAGGATCAGGTCAAGCTCGCCGGCAAGAAGCTCATTCACGAGGTTCTCGGTGAGCGTTTCACGGAGTTGTAGATTGAGCTTGGGGAAGCGGCTCTGCAATTCGGGCAGCACTTCAGGCAACAGATAGGGCGCGATCGATGGGATCGCTCCAAGCTTCAACGATCCCGACAGCACCTCGTCGCGATGCCTGGCGTAATCGAGAAGATCGCGCACTGATGCGAGGATCGCCCGCGCCCGGTCCGCCACCTCCCTGCCCTGGTCGGTGAGCGCGATCCCGCTCTTCCGCCGCTCGACAAGGCTAACTCCGAGCTCGTCCTCAAGCTCCTTGATCTGCATGCTGAGCGCCGGCTGGCTGACCGCGCAGGCCTCTGCCGCATGGCCGAAATGGCGCGCTTCTGCGAGAGATTCGAAGTAGCGGAGCTGGCGAAGTGTAACCATACCGATAAGCGCCACTTATCTACTCTATAAGGAAATACGATTTGAAATTATCATGGCTAATGCCCAAATAGAAGGGCAGAGCCGGAAAGCCGATCTTGCAGACGATTGGTCAGGCCGGTTTAGGGTGAAACTCGAAAAGGAGAGCTTCAAATGCGTGAGTGGCAGAAGCCGACGATTGACGAGACCGAGTCTGGCATGGAAGTGACGAGCTACCTGCCGGCGGAGCTGGATCGCGCCTAATCTCGCGATACTCATCTCGGAGCAATGAGCGGCGATCCGGCGTGATGCAGGATCGCCGTTTCGTTTTTCTGATCCGGGCAATTATTCCGCGCGCAGCTGATGATGGCGCCTCGGGGCAAGTGCGACTACCATTCTCCGCGAGGTACCAAGAGTTCCTGTTCAGGTTTCCTTAATTTGGTATCCAGCTTCTGTTCATCGACGCTTCATGCATTCCTCATCTAAGCTTGCCATCTGAAAAGATGGAGTAGTTTGTCCAGAGACCCAAAGCTCAACGTCCTGTTGTTTTAGTATTGAGGCAAGTCAAGGCGCCCATGACACCGTTCGTTTGCAGTGTCCTCTCAAGCCAATGGCAGAAATAGGGGTATAACTGTGACCAAGATCATGAGCCCGGACGAACTGGAGCAGGAGCTTCGCGCCATCGGCGCAGCGCAGTATCACGACAAGCATCCGTTTCATAAGCTGCTGCACGGCGGCAAGCTGAACAAGGGCCAAGTCCAAGCCTGGGCGCTAAACCGGTACTGCTATCAGTCTGCCGTACCCCGCAAGGACGCGGCGCTGATGAGCCGCTGCCATGACCGCGAACTCCGCCGCGAGTGGATTCATCGCATCATGGATCACGACGGTTATGGCGAAGAGGAAGGTGGCATCGAGCGTTGGCTCGTGCTGACCGACGGCCTCGGTCTCGACCGCGACTACGTCATCTCGCGCAAAGGCGCCCTGCCCGAGACGATTTTTGCCGTCGAGTCTTACGTGAACTTCGTGCGCGACAAGACCCTTGTCGAGGCAGTGGCCTCTTCGCTCACTGAATTATTCGCGCCGAGCATCCATAAGGAGCGCATCTCCGGCATGCTGGCGAACTACGATTTCATCGACGATGACGTGATGGCGTATTTCAAACGCCGGCTCACTCAGGCGCCCGGCGACGCAGACTTTGCCCTGCAATATGTAAAGCAGAATGCGCGCACGCCGGAGGCGCAACAGGCGGTGCTCGATGCACTTCGCTTCAAGACCAACGTCCTGTGGGCGCAGCTTGATGCGCTTCACTACGCCTATGTCGAACCGGGACTCGTTCCCCCCGGCGCTTTCGTGCCGGCCAAAACATGACCGATGAGATCAAGTCTGCCGAGCGGCTCGTTGTTGATCGGCAGACCAAACCCCATCTGCCAACCTATCTCAAGCTCCGCAACGATCCGGGGCGCGGGCGGTGGGTGCTTCTGGCGCCGGAACGTGTGCTGACGCCGGATCAGACTGCCGTCGCAGTCTTGAAACTCTGCGACGGACAACGAACCGTGGAGGAGATCGCCGAGACGCTGGCCGAGGAATATTCCGCACCCGTGGAGACGATCACCACGGACGTGCTGGATCTGCTCCAGGGCTTGGCAGACAAAGGATACATAAAGGGATGAGCCCGACAAGGATGGACAACGGCAAGGGCCACTTCGAAACGCTTATCGTTGACGATGAGCCGACCGAAGGCGTGGTAGGAAGCGCGAGCTCGACCGAAGCATTATGCGCACTCGCGCCGATCGGCATGCTGACCGAGCTGACGCATCGCTGTCCGCTGCAATGCTCCTATTGCTCAAATCCGCTCGAGCTCGAGCGCGTGAACAAGGAGCTCTCGACCGAAATGTGGTGCTCGGTGATGAGCCAAGCCGGCGAAATGGGCATCTTGCAGGTGCACCTCTCCGGCGGCGAGCCGACCGCGCGAAAAGATCTCGAAGAGATCGTCTCGGCAGCATCGAAGGCGGGTCTCTATTCCAATCTGATTACGGCTGCAGTTACGCTCAATCGCGCGCGGCTCGAAGACCTCGCCAAGCGCGGCCTCGATCACGTCCAGATTTCATTCCAGGACGTCGATGCCGAGAATGCCGAGCGCATTGGCGCCTACCCCGGCGCCACGCAGAAGAAGCTCGATGTCGCCAAATGGGTGACCGAGCTTGGCCTGCCGCTCACCATCAACGCGCCGATCCATCGCCAGAACATCCACAATGTCGGCCGTTATATCGACCTCGCAGTGAAGCTTGGCGCGCAACGGCTCGAAATCGCGCATGTGCAGTATTACGGCTGGGCCTTTCTCAACCGTGCGGCCCTGATCCCGACCTATGACGAGACGCTTGCCTCAATCGAGCTCGTCGAGCGCGAGCGGGAGCGGCTCAAGGGCGTGCTTACCATCGACATGGTGGTTCCCGATTATTACGCCAAGCGTCCGAAGCCCTGCATGGGCGGCTGGGGCAAAGGCTTCATGAACATCACGCCGGCCGGCAAGGTCCTTCCCTGTCACGCCGCCGAGACCATTCCCGGTCTCGAATTCGACAATGTCCAGGAGCGGAAGCTGCTCGACATCTGGCTCAACGGCAAGGCGTTCAACGCCTTCCGCGGCACCGATTGGATGAAAGAGCCGTGCCGGTCTTGCGCCTTCAAGGATATTGATTTCGGCGGCTGTCGCTGCCAGGCCATGGCCATCACCGCCGACCCGCGCAACACCGACCCGGCTTGCGCGCTGTCGCCCTATCACGGCGAGATGGTGGCGCTTGCCCGCGCGGAGGCCGCGCGGCCGGCCCCGGCCTTCATCTATCGCAATCCGCGCAACGCCGCCCAGGCGACGAAGCCTGCCGAACGGGAGCCAGCTCTCGCCGGCTCTTAGCGAGATCCCATCTAGACGGATAGAGAAGCGTCGCGCGTCGCCGGCGCCGCTCCACCGAGCACGCGATAAGCATGCGTAAATGCGAGCGTCGATACGGGGATAGAGACAAAAAGACCCACGACGAGCGCGAGCAGACCGGCAATATTGATCAGCAGAAGCAGAAGCACGAAGCCGAGCAGTGGCCATCTATGGCCCTTGGTGATGAGTTTGCTAACCGCCATCGACTCGATCGGACCTTTTTCGCGGTCGATGACGACAAACGATGAGAACATGAACATCAGCAGCGCGATGATGCCGGGCACGATCAGAAGCACGAAGCCGACTGCGACCACGATCCCCACCGCCAGATTGGCGATCAGAAAGCTCCAGAACGGCTTCGGATGCCAAAGCGAGGAGTAGCCAGCGGTCTGCGGATGATCATGAGCATCCAGATAGAATGCCGTCATGCCCATGCTGACGAGCGTGCTGAACACGAAACTGACCAAGCCGCCGGGAAGCGATTGTTTTTCGAGATCGCCGGTGACCGCATAGTCGATGCCGCCGGTGACTAGGCCCGCGACGAGATAGGCCAGCATGACCAGCAGACAGGCGCCAATGTAAAACCACGGCCGGCTCTTGAACGCTTCCCATCCGAAGCGAATGCACTCTTTGCTCGAAAAATCCATCGGCCGCCCCCTCTCCTGCATGGCCTTGCGCCAAGACCAATCATCTACCCGAGACTCGGCAAAAAGCCATTAACGGTCTTGAAGCAATCCACCATTCAGTTCAGCACTACCAATACATGGTGCCAGATATTCCTGCCCCGGTTTCCACCTTGCAATGCCTAATTCTTTATCGGTACCATGCAGCTTGCCCGCCCGCTGGTTTCGCATCAAGCCAGCCGAATCAGGGCCCTCGATGCCGTAACCGGTCCGCGTCGCCATGCCGTTTCCCCCATCTAACGCTCTACTCCAAAGGCGAAATGCTTGGCGAGCCCTGCTGATCTCCGGCGCGCTTTTGGGCGCTAGCGCACCTTCTTTCGCCGAGGATGCCCCCGCGCCTCAACAACACCCGGCGAAGACGAGACCCGAAGGCGGCATCGACATCTTGATGCCGCAGGGGCCGGCCATGGCGCCGATACCCATCGGCTATCTGAAAGAAGTTTACGAACATCCGCGCCCCTCCTCGCGACTGGACGTGGATCCGAGCGATGCCGGAGTCGCCGGGGCCAAAATGGCGCTCGACGAGAACAACGCCGGCGGCAAGTTCACCGGTGATTTCTATTCGCTTGACGCGAAAACGGTTGCCTCGCCCGAAGCCGCCTTGGCCAACCTGGAGAAGCTTTACGAGACCGGACATCATTTCATTATCGTCGATGCTCAAGCTCCCACCCTGGTCAGGCTTGCCGACTGGGCCAAGGGCAAGGACATCCTTCTTTTCAATGTGCGGGCAACCGATGTTTCGCTCCGCCAGGAAAATTGCAGCGCCAATTTGCTGCATACAGTGCCGGACCGTTACATGCTTGCCGACGCGTTGGCTCAATATCTCGTCGCAAGCAAATGGACCAATTGGCTTCTGGTCCGCGGCTCGACCGAGGCTGACATCGCCTATGCCGACGCGATCAAGCGCGCGGCCTCGCGCTTCGGCGGCAATATCGTCGACGAGCGTGAATACAAGGATGTCTCCGGTGGCAAGCGGGACGCTATGGGTGTGATTCCGGGACCTAGAGCAGAAGCATCAGGCGGCGCGGCAAAAGCGGCGGGTGTCGACTATCAGGTGATCATCGTCGCCGACGAAGATCAGCTATGGGGTCCTTACGTGCCCTATCGCGGCGGCGTTTCACCCTTGGTGCCGGTCGCCGGCACGACCGGGCTTACGGCGACGACCTGGAGTCCGGGCCACGAGAAATGGGGCGCGACCCAGGCTAACAATCATTTTCAGAAGGACTACGATCGGATCATGTTGCCGATCGACTATCAGGCCTATGTCGCCGCGCGCACCATTGGCGAGGCTGTAACGCGAAACCATGGCCAGGACTTCAAAGTCGTCGCGGACTTTATAGTCAGTGACGAATTCCAGCTCGCACCCTTTAAGGGCATCAAGCAGAACTACCGCAAATGGGACGGCCAGTTCCGCCAGCCGATCCTGATTGCCACCGACAAGGTTCCAGTATCGCTGTCGCCGCAGCCCGGCTTCCCGCATCCGAGCCATCCCGAAATCGAGGTGGACACGCTCGGGATCGACCAACCTGAGAGTAAGTGCAAATTTTAGGAGTCTGATCCTGCCTAACGTTCAGCCGTGGTGGGCTTCACCGGATGACCCTCGGCATCGAGCAGCGGCATGCCGTAATCCAGCAAGATGTCGTTGATCGCGGGCTGGTTCTCCGCGATCAGCTTGTTGATCGTATGCTTCCATTCCGGCGCATTGGGACGAATGCCGAGTGTAATGCCGTAGAGCATGCGGGGCCCGAGCTTCTCCTTCGCCAACGGCTCGGCTTCAAGCGGCACCTTGGAGCGTTGCGCAAAATAGCCGGCAAGCGGTCCCCACAAGATTCCAGCATCGAGTTCGCCGGACGCGATCTTTGCGATGATCTCGGCGACAGGATCGGTGGCGCCGGGGACAGCGCCCGCACCAAATGGCTTGGCATTCGCGGCAAGACCGTTGATTGCCATGATGCTCACCGGCGGGGTGCCGGCCACGATCCCGATCTTCTTGTCGAGCAAACGCTTGTCTGAGAGATCGTTCACACCGGCAAGGCTCGCATCCCCTTTGCGGAACACGAGCACGTAGGATGTGTAGTAGTAGGGATTGGTATCTTCGATCAGGCCGGTGCCTTGCGCATAGCCCATGACGATATCGCAACTCTCATTTCCCATCGTATTGGGAACCAACCCGCTTCCTTCCGGAAACCAGACATAAGAGACCTTGGCGTCAAGCCTGCTCGCGATCAGCTCGGCCAGCTTGTTTTCGAAACCTTGTCCCTTGTCGTTCGAGAACGGCATGTTGTTGGGATCGGCGCAGACGCGAAGCAAGCCTCCACCAGGCCCGGTACCTTGCGCCCGCACGCGCTCCGTCTGGAACATCAGAATGGACATCAGGCCGATGGCCAAAGCCGTCGCAGCCGCGCAAATGGCGCGCCTCCAACGCGGCGATAGCCTTGGCAAACTCACGACATCCGCTCCGGTGCTGACCGATCGTCAGTCTAGCACAAGCCGGTGGTCACACAGCTGCGCCAGCTCCGGAGCATAGGCTGCGAAGCCTGAAAAGAGCGTGCATTCCCGCCAGGCCGAGATTTGGCCTGCGGGCAACGCCTTTAACTTTGGGACGCTAATCCTTGGCAGCGCAGTTCGCGATATTGTCCGCCCGCTCGTCGCCGGTCGGATAATGCGCCCCCGTGGGGCTGCTGCCGAACTGAGACATGGCGACTCTGCCCGCCTCGATGGCATCGATGTCGCCCGTCTGCTTCAACATCTTGACCGCACAGCAATCCGCCTCCAGCTCCATGCCCTTGAGCTGGGGAGCGATATAGAAGAAAGGCTGCGGCCCAAGCTGGCCCAGAACGCGATGCACGGCGGCGACATGGCCGAGCGTATGGTGGCAACACTCATGCGCCATAAGGAACTCGGCGTAAGCATGCTCCTGCCGCACCGTGAGACCGTTGATCACGATCACTGGATGATCATCCGCGTCCGTCGTGGACATGGCCTGTTCAGTCAAATCAGGCAATACATAGGTGGTGATGGCGCAATAAGGATTGTCAATGGTCGGTGCCCAGATCGGGCGAGCCGAAACATCGCCGCTTAATGCACAAGCAACAGCAACAGCAACTATCAAAACTACCGGAAGACGCATGGCGAGCCCTCCGTTCTGTCGAGTCGTTTCACACTGAAAGTCTAACGTCATGAAGGTGTTGGTACAAAACCTTTTCTAAGCCGCACACGGAAACGTCATTATATGTCGCAAGGTTTCAACTCGGGGATTACTGGGGGGGCAAATGCCCATTGCGTAGGCTGGTTTTGGCGCGAAAACAGTTTTCGGTTTAACCCAGATAAATGGCAAAAGCCGCCGGAGACCCTGCGATTGACTTGCGATGGCGGGGGATTAGACTTGGCAAGCGGCCAAAAATAGCTCCGGAATTGCGGCGATTTCAGCGAAAAGCCGAGCCGGAGAACCGACCATCCCATTCAGCTGCCGTTCAGGCGGCAGCCCCTAAACGGGGATTAAGCCAGACTGCCGGCTGGCAAAGGCGCATTAGGCCAAGGGAGGCTTTCATGCTTACGCAGCGCGCACTCAAACGGCTCACGGCGATGCTCTGTGGGGTCATGGCTTTACTCGCTATCTCGGGCCCTGCCGCGGCAGAGAAGCGCGTTGCCCTCGTCATCGGCAACTCCGCCTATCAGCACACCGCAGCTCTGAAGAACCCGAGCAACGACGCGACCGATATCGCCGGTAAGCTTCGGGCGCTCGGCTTTGAGGTAATCGACGGCACCGACCTGTCCAAAGCGGACATGGAGAGTCGCATCCGCGCCTTCGCCGACAAACTCCAAGGCTCCGACGTCGGGCTGTTCTTCTACGCCGGCCACGGACTCGCCGCGGATGGGCGAAACTTTCTCGCGCCCGTCGATGCCAAGCTACAAAGCGAAACCGATCTCGATTTCGAGGCTGTCGACCTCAGCCTCGTGCTGAAACAGATGGAGCGCAATTCCCGCGTCTCCCTCGTCTTTCTCGACGCGTGCCGCGATAACCCCCTTGCCCTCAACCTCGCCGCAACCAGCCGCTCGCTGCAAGTGAGCCGCGGTCTCGCGCGCGTGGATCGGGCCGTCGGCATGATGATCGCCTTCTCCACCCAGCCCGGTAACGTCGCGCTCGACGGCGAGGGCCGCAACAGCCCCTTCACCAACGCCCTCCTCCATCACATTGATGCGGAAGGCGCCAGCATCAACGACATGATGATCGAGGTGCGGAACGATGTGTTGAAGGAGACTGATGGGAAGCAGGTCCCTTGGGAGAACTCTTCTCTCACCGGACAATTCTTCTTCAAGCCGGCCGAAGCGAAGGTCGCCGATGCCTCAACTGGCGCAGATTCGGAGATTGCTGAGCTCCGCAAAGAAATCGGGCGCATCCAGTCGGATCAAGGCGCGTTGCTCGCGTCTCAGCAGGAACAGTTGAAGCTGTTGCGCGAAAAGCTTGCCAACGAAACCAACAAGGCCGACGCCGATAAATCAGAGCCGGCGAATGGAGAGCAAAAGCTCGCGACGAGCCGCGTTATCGAGGTCGAACCAGCCAAGCCGGTAGATAAGCCTGCTGAAACCGCCGCGGCGACTCCTGTGCAAGACAAAGTCGTGGAAGACAAAGCAGCAGACGCCGAGGCCTCCGACGACAAGTCAGCAGACGATAAGAAGTCTGAGGAAACCAAAGTCGCGACCGCCGAAGAAGATAAGGGCGCCGCGCCGGAGCCTTCCAAGTCTGAAGCCGCGACCCTACCCGAAGGCATCACGCGTGACGAACTCGCGACCGATATCGTCACCAGGCTGAGCGAGCTTCAATGTTATCAGGGTCCTGTCACCAAGACTTGGGGCGACAAGCCCCAAGACGCGCTGCAGCGCTTCAACGATCTCGCCAAACTTGAGCTTCCGCTTGATGAGCCGTTGCCGGAGACGCTCGCAGCGCTCAAGGATTGGAAAGGCGGGCATTGCGAGATCAGGGCGAGCGTGCCCAAGGGGAAGCCCCCGGTCGCGAACTTCACGCCGAAAGCAGCCACGCCAAAATATAAGGCGAAGGGTCCCTCGCGGCCTCCCCATCGGGAAAGATCCGCGTCCTCACCGCCGCCTTCGCATCATGGCAGCGCCGGCGACGAGCAGCAGGAACTGCAGCGCGCCTTTCCCTCAACGAACTGGCCAGGTCAACACTAGGAAATCAGCGGCCGATGCTAGCGTAGCTAAAACCAGCGGCGCTGGCCTGCTGAGGTTCGTAGACATTGCGGAGATCGACCAGGACATCGCCGCGCATGCGCGATCGCAAACTCTCCAGGCTCAGCGCCCGGAACTCGTTCCACTCGGTCAGCACCACCACGACATCGGCCTGCTCAACGGCCTCGAGAGCGCTTGCGCACCAAACCACACCAGGCAGCAGCGCCTCGGCATTCTCCCGTGCATGCGGATCGTAGCCGCGAACCATCGCACCCTTTTCCTGGAGCATGGGCACGACGATCAGGCTTGGCGCCTCACGGATATCGTCGGTATCCGGCTTGAAGGCAATTCCGAGCACGGCAACAGTCTTGCCCGCAACCGATCCTCCCGCGGCGTGCTCGATGCGCTTTGCCATGGCGATCTTCCGCTCTGAATTCACTGTCTGCACTTGCTCGATCAGCGACAACGGTGAACGCGCCTCGCGCGCGATACGGATCAGTGCCGCAACGTCCTTGGGAAAGCACGATCCACCATAGCCCGGACCCGGATGCAGAAACTTGTTGCCGATGCGCCCGTCGGCGCCGATTGCCGTCGCCACCTCCTGCACATCGGCATCGACCGCCTCGCAAAGATCGGCGACCTCGTTGATGAAGCTGATCTTCATCGCGAGAAAAGCGTTCGCGGCATATTTTGCCAGTTCCGCCGACTCCCGGCTCACGAACAGCACCGGCGCGTTGCGAAGCGCGAGCGGCTTATAGAGCCGCTCCATCACCTCCCTCGCCCGGTCGTCGTCGCAGCCGACCAGCACCCGGTCAGGATGGGTGAAATCGTAGATCGCGGAGCCCTCCCGCAAGAACTCGGGATTGGAGCACACCGCAAATTCGGCGTCGGGGCGAAGCGCCCGCAAGCGCTTCTCGATCTCCCGGCTGGTCCCGACTGGCACCGTCGATTTCGTGGTGATGACGGTGAAGCCCTTGAGATGCGGCGCGAGGTCTTCCACCGCCTGGAACACGAAAGACAGATCAGCGTGACCGTCGCCGCGGCGCATCGGCGTACCGACGGCGAGAAACACGAGCTCGGCCTCCGCCACCGGTTTAGCGAGATCGGTGGAGAAGCTGATGCGCCCCATTCGCAAGTTGCGTTCCAGCAATTCGTCCAGACGCGGCTCGTAAATCGGCACGTGCCCCTTGTTGAGCAAGTCGATCTTGGCCGGGTCCTTGTCGATGCAAGTAACCTTCCAGCCGAACTCAGAAAAACAGGCGGCTGAAACCAGGCCGACATAGCCAGCGCCAATCATGCAGATGTTCACGAAACGCACCCCTGAATTGAAGGATTGAGCCTAAGCCCAGCCCGTTTCCCTAGGCCATTCTGCCCATTGGTTCAATGCCGCCGGGGCACCATTCACCATTGGCGGCAAGTTGACGCTGGAGTGGGCCGGGGCCATCGACTAGGCTCTGGCCCGCGCCGCTCCGGCGCGTTCCTCGGGAGGCATATTGGGCAGTCTGGATGGGTCCCCGTTTCCTTTACGCCTTGATCGTAGGCACGGTCATCGTTAGTGCGCTGGCGCTCCGTATTTGGGACCCGAGCCCGGTCGCCAGACTTCGCTCGCTCGTCTTCGACACCTATCAGCAGATCGAGCCGCGCACATTCGACCCCAATCTTCCGGTGCGCATCGTCGATATAGACGAAGAATCACTGAAGCGGATCGGTCAATGGCCCTGGCCGCGCACGGTCCTTGCCGAGCTCGTACAGAAATTGAGCGAGAACGGCGCCGCTTCGATCGGCTTCGACATGGTGTTCCCCGAGCCGGATCGGATGTCGCCCGCGAACGCGCTTCGCTTCTGGCCGAACTCAGAGGAGCTCGCCGGACTGAAGTCCGAGATCGAGAAACTCCCCTCGAACGACACGGTCTTGGCCGAGGCCATCGCCAAGGCACCTGTTGTGCTCGGTTTCATCGCTGCGCCCCAAGGCACATCGATCCCCGAGACCAAAGCAGGCTTTGCCACTGGCGGCGACGACCCTCGCCTCTTTGCTCCAGGCTATCCCGGCGCGGCTGCGAGCCTCAAAGAACTGCAAGACAAGGCGTCGGGCGGAGGTTCGCTCAACTGGCTGCCCGAGCACGACCAGATCATCCGCCGCATGCCGATGATCGTGAGAGTTGGCGACAATCTCTATCCCTCGCTTGCCGCCGATATGCTGCGGCTGGCTCAAGGCGCCTCGACCTATCTGGTCAAATCGTCGGGTGCGAGCGGCGAGAAGGCCTTCGGCGAGAAGACCGGCATTGTCAAGATCAAGATCGGCGATTTCGAAGTCCCGACCGAAGCCAACGGGCAGATGTGGATCAGATTCACCCACCACGCCGACGCGCGCTTCCTGCCGGCCTGGAAGATCCTCAATGGCGAAATCGGCAAGGACCAGATCGAGGGCCGCATTCTGCTCATCGGCACCAGCGCCGCAGGCCTGCT
This sequence comes from Methyloceanibacter sp., assembly GCA_025449615.1. The sequence goes on along the minus strand of JANWJA010000081.1, from coordinate 1,233 downwards.
TGACTTGAGAGCCACCCCGCTTGAAGCCTCCGTTCCGGGGGTCGAGCTTCACGCTCAAGCCATGGAGCAGGTTTTGCAGGGCGGATATTTGCAGCGGCCCGATTTCGCCACCCCTGCCGAGCTCATCTACATTCTGGCTCTCGGCATCATCATCGCCGTGCTGATCTATCGCGCCGGTGCGCTTGGCAGCGCCATCCTTGGCGGCGCGGCCATCGCCGCCGTGCTCGGCGTCTCCTGGTACGCGTTCTCGTCTTTCGGCTGGCTGGTCGATCCGGTCTACGCTGCGATCGCGCTCACCGCCGTTTATCTCGCCGGCACGCTCTTTGTCTTCTTGCGCACCGAGCGGGAGCGGAACCGCGTGCGTCATGCTTTCTCGCATTACATGGCGCCCGCCCTTGTGGCGCGCCTCGCCGCTGACCCGGCGAAGCTGAAACTCGGCGGCGAGACCCGCGACATGACGTTGCTGTTCAGCGACGTACGCGGCTTCACCACGATCTCGGAAGGTCTCGATGCCGAGGAGTTGACCAGCTTCTTGAACAATCTGTTCACCCCGCTCAGCAACATCATCCTCGAAGAGCAAGGCACCATCGACAAATTCATGGGCGATGCGGTGATGGCGTTCTGGAACGCGCCGCTCGACGACAAGGACCATCCGAGCCATGCCTGCCAGGCGGCACTGCGCATGATGGACGAGATGCGCGTAATCAACGAGCGTTGGCGCCACGAAGCGGAAAGCAAAGGCCGCGAGTACAAGCCGGTGAAGCTGGGGATTGGTCTCAATACCGGCGTCTGTTGCGTCGGCAATCTCGGTACCGAAACCCGCTTCGACTATTCGGTGATTGGCGACAATGTGAACGTCGCCTCGCGCATCGAGGGTCAATCCAAGACTTACGAGGTCGGCACCATTGTCGGCGAGACCACCACGATGCGCGCGCCCGACTTCGCCTTCCTCGAGCTCGACTTTCTCAAAATGAAGGGCAAGACCGAAGCGACCCGAATCTATGCGCTGTTGGGCAACAGCGCACTGAAACAGTCGCAAGGCTTCATCGATCTCTCAACGCATCACAACGAATTGCTGCGGCGCTACCGGGCCAAAGATTGGGACGGCGCCACTACTCTGGTCCGCGAATGCGAAGCCATGCATGTGAACGGCCTCGACCGGCTCTACGCGCTCTACGCGGAACGAATCGAATATTTCCGGCTCAATCCGCCTCCCGAGAATTGGGACGGCAC
>JANWJA010000080.1 GCA_025449615.1 Methyloceanibacter sp. | reverse complement strand
TTCGGGTCGGCGCTTCGCCATGAGGTGGCGACGACATGGGCGAGCGAGATGATGATGAAGAAGTAGGCGAGCAGATAAATCTTATCCAGCATCATCAGATAGTCGACCTCTGGCAGCGAAGCGCCGGAAGTGAGCTGAAGTGCAACGAGGGTCAGCAGCGCTGTGATGCCGAGCCCCATGCGGCCCTCGACATAGTGCGGGCGCACAAAGAAGACCAGCGCGGCGCAGACCACGATCAGCGCGATCGGCACGAAGGTCTTGATGGTCATGGCGAGGATCGGACGCGTTACCGGCACCGATAGGGTCACGCGCGAGTAGGGGCTGGCGTCGGGTTCGGTGAGATCGCCGAAATCGGTGGGGTAGGTGTTGGCGGCGATATGCATCACCGGCGCGCCCACTCTGAAGCCTGGCAGCGTGATGTCGGGGTTGATGGTGATGGCGCCATTGGGGTCGGGGACATAGACCTGCTTGTCGATGCCGGAGATGGTGTCCTCCATTTCCACGGAGAGCGACTGGGTGTCGAACGGGTAGTGCTCGAGCGGAAATTTTGTCGAGAAACGACCTTGGTTCCGGATGATGGAGTAGAGGCTGCCGTCCGGCATCTTCTTCGGCTCTTCGTAGAGCTCGGTGCGGACGTGATTGTCCGGATCGTAGCGGTTCATGAACTCCATCGATCTGGAGGGATCGACGCCTTCTTCCGGCTTCCAGCGGAACCAGACATAGAGATCGACGGCATAGGAGTTGGTTTTGAAGTCGAGCTCCTGGATGTCGTTGATATAGGCGCCGATCACGACCTTCTCGGGCTCAGGGGTGGCTGCGGAAGTGGCGGCGTCGATCGCGGCCTGCGGCGGCTCCTCGGTCGAGCCGTGGTCGCTCCAGATGCAGAGCAACACGAAAATCGCGATAGGCAGGGGGGCTAGGGCGCTGGCGGCGATGCGTCGCGTTTTGGAGTGCATGGGCGCCCGTGGGTCGGCAGTCTACTCCGCCGCAAGCCTCACATATGTGCCGTTGGCGACGGGGCAGCGTGCCCACAGCGCCTGCAACGCGTCGACCAGCGCATTCATCTGCGCGTCACTATGCACAGGCGAGGGCGTGAGACGCATGCGCTCGGTGCCGCGCGACACGGTCGGGTAGTTGATCGGCTGCACATAGATACCGTAATGCTCGAGCAGCATGTCGGTGACGGCTTTGCAGTGCACCGGATCGCCGACCATGACGGGCACGATGTGGCTCGGATTGTCCATCACCGGCAGCCGCGCATCGGCGAGTTTCCCCTTCAGCGTGCGCACTCGCTCGCGAAGCCGCGCACGCTCGAACTCGCTGGTCCTCAAATGGCGGATACTGGCCAGCGCACCCGCCGCGATCACCGGTGCAAGCGAGGTGGTGAAGATGAAGCCCGGCGCGAACGAGCGAATAGCGTCGATAATATCCTGGCTCGCGGCGATATAACCGCCCATGACGCCGAAGCCCTTGGCCAGCGTGCCGTTGAAGATGTCGATGCGGTGCGCCACGCAGTCGCGCTCGGCGATGCCACCGCCGTGCGAACCATAGAGGCCGACGGCGTGGACTTCGTCGATATAGGTCAGCGCGCCGTATCTCTCGGCGAGGTCGCAAATCGCCGCGACCGGCGCGATATGGCCGTCCATCGAATAGACGCTCTCAAACGCGATCAGCTTCGGCGCATCGGCGGGGACGGATTTCAGTTTCGCCTCTAGATCTTCAAGATCGTTATGACGGAAGACATGCTTCTCGCCGCCGCCGCGCAGGATGCCTTGGATCATCGAGGCGTGGTTCTTCGTGTCGGAGAAGATCACGAGACCCGGGATCAGCCGCTGCAAAGTCGAGAGCGTGGCGTCGTTGGCGTTATAGGCAGAGGTGAAGAGAAGAGCGGCTTCTTTGCCATGGAGCGAAGCAAGCTCAGCTTCGAGCTCGACATGATAATGGGTGGTCCCGGAGATGTTGCGCGTGCCGCCAGAGCCGGCGCCGACGCTATCGACCGCCTCGTGCATGGCCTCGATCACCACCGGGTGCTGGCTCATGCCGAGATAGTCGTTGGAGCACCAGACGGTGACCTCGCGCTCGCCGTCCTTGGTGAACTGCTCAGCCATAGGGTACGAGCCCCGGCGGCGCTTCAGATCGGCGAAGATGCGGTAGCGCCCTTCAGCGTGAAGCGAATCCAGATGACGACGAAAAAAACTCTGATAGTCCATGTCCAAGTGCCCAGCGTTTCCGTGTTTTCTTTGCCCTTCCCATAGCCCGAAAAACGGCTCCGGGCCATGGTCTTTTCAGGTGCAAAGCGCCGCATAGAAGCGGCCAAAAATCCGTTCAATGCCTTGCCCTTTAATGGGCTATGCGTCCTTGATCCTACTCAAGGCTTGGCACCTTACCCCGCCCTTCCTGTCTCTAACCTGAACGCCAAAAGGTTGTGAGAACGGCCAGTTCTCCTTGCAATCTAGGCTTTCAATCTGGCCTTTCAAGGCCAGCCTAAACCTTGGGTTGAAGCGAGTTGCCGCGCTAAATCTGGCGCCGGGCCAATTGGAATAAGGCACGAACGACGCTGGAAACCCGACCTCGAGGAGCGCATATTGGCGCCGTGGACAATTCCCTGTCGAAAATTGAACAGCTCGTTGCCGACGCTCGGATTGAGCTAAAGCGTCTCGGGATCGATACCGAAGGCAAACGCAGTGATGAACTTTTAAATATGGTCAGCGAGGCTAGAAACCCCGCCCGCGCAGCGCGGCGTAAGCTCGCAATGAGCCAGTACCCCAGTCGCTGACAGCCGCCGCCTCATTCAAACCGGCCCACTCCCTCAGCTCTCATCCCGGAATTTGATCGCGGCGTGGGTGCCGTCGCAGAACGGCTTATTCTTGGAGGCGCCGTGGCGGCAGAGTGTGACGCGGTTGCGGATTTCGTAGCGGAAGCCGTCGGCCGCGATCACTTGGATGCCGCCCCGGGCCCAAATCGGGCCGGAACATTGCTCGACTGGATCCTCGATCAGGCCGAGTGATGGCTCGAGCTTTGGCTCGATCGACTTTGCGGTTTCGTTGTCCCAGGCGACGAGACGTCCCGAAGGGCAATCGCAGGTTTGGCGCACAAAATCCTGTTTGGCCTTGGCGTGGTCGGTCTCCTCGACCAGCCGCCAGACTTGTCCGTTGGGGTCACAAAAGCGGGCGAAGGCGCAAAGGCTTTCCGCGTCGGTCAGCGACAGCACCGGCCCCTCGATCAGCTTCGCCTGCTCGCGATAGGGCTTCCGGCTCGCCGTCTCGGTGCCCTCAAAGCCGATCTTGGCGTGGGTGCCGTCGCAATAAGGCTTGCTGCCGCTGTGGCCGCACCGGCAGAGCGCATATTGGCGCTGTGGCTTGAACGGCTTGCCCCACTCATAGCGGACCGACTCGCCGTCTTCATTGGCGCCGATGGTCACCTTGGCGAGCGGCAAATTGTCCGACACCAGGTATGGACCGTCTTTGGTGACGCGAATTTCCAACAAAGCCTCGCTTCCGGGTTGAAGCTTCCGTTACGAGTTCCGCGACTCTATGCCTGAACTCTGTAGGGACTCGGCGCGTTATCCATGAGGTGCAACGCCGTCAATGTTTAAGCTACACTAAGACCACTTTTTATAAGTGTGGAGTCCGGCCTTTGCCGGGCTCTCCCGTGACAATTGAGGAGGAACCTTATGGCTGGGCAAGAGATTACGCGCGACAAATTGGCGGAATTGCTGAACGAGGATCTGGCTCGCGAATATCAGGCGATCATCGCCTATGTGGTCTATTCGCAGGTGCTGAAGGGGGCAGAGTACATGAACATCGCCGACCAGTTGGTCGAGCACGCGCATCAGGAGCTCGAACACGCGCTGACGCTGTCGCGGCAGATCGATTATCTCGGCAAGATGCCGACAGTCACGCCAAAACCGGTCAAGGTTTCCGACAAGGCGCGCGATATGCTCCGCTTCGATCTCAATAACGAGAACGAGACCATCATCAATTACCGCGACCGCATCAGGCAATGTGAGGCGCTGGGCGAATTTGCCATGGCCGAGCAAATCCGCGAGATCCTGGTGCAAGAGCAGGATCATCAGATCGACCTCGCCACGGCGCTCGGCGAGGACGTGCCAAATCTCGGTGGCCGCACCGCGCCACGCGCCGTGCGGGCCAAGAAGAAGAAACGCTGAACTTTTGGGGCAGGGATGGGTTCATTTCAGTGAGTTGCAATAAGGAGAACGACGATATGCAAACCACCTGGCAACCCCATACTGTGCATGGCGATCTCTCGACGCGGAGCGATCTGCCGGAAAGCGTGTTCGCGTTTCCGAAGCAGAGGAAAGAGCCGCTGACCGATGCCGATCATGTGCGAAACGCGCTCGCCCGCTTCGATCAAGTGCAGGGCGTGACCGACAACGACCGCGAGCTTGCTTTTGCCAATATCAAAAAGGCGGCGCAGCATTACGGCGTGGACATGATTGAGAAGAGCTGGCGCGACCTGAAGAAGCGCTAGTCCATTAGTCTGTCTATTGACGGGGAGGCGGCTTCGGGCCGCCTTCTCCACTTACAACGTAACCCCGAAAGGATATTCGAATGCATATCGATCTGGACAAAGCCGAAAAGGCAATTGCCGCCGCGCAGAAGGAAGCGATCAAGCTCAAGACCAAAATGTGCATCGCCATCGTCGATTCCGGCGCCAACCTCAAAGCCTTCATGCGCATGGACGACGCCTGGGTCGGCTCGATCGATATCTCGATGAAGAAGGCGAAGACCGCCTGCTTCTTCACCATGGGGTCGGGCGAGATCGGCAAGCTGTCGCAACCCGGCGGCCCGCTCTACGGCATCGAAGTTTCTAACCAGGGCCTGATCACCTTTCCGGGCGGCTTGCCGATCATCGAGGACGGCGAGCTGATCGGGGCCATCGGGGTCTCCGGCAGCTCGGTCGACAACGATCATGCGGTGGCGGCAGCCGGGGTTAAGGGTCTGGGGCATCAGCACGAGATCGCCGATCACCCGTTCGCCCGCATGATGCATCTGCGAGCGCAGAATATGTAATTTGAGGTCTAGAGCGGAGGCGCTTAACCGCGCCTCCAATTCGCTTGAAAAGTTATTGGTGCCCCAGGCCGGACTCGAACCAGCACGCCCTTGCAGGCAACAGATTTTGAGTCTGCCGCGTCTACCATTCCGCCACTGGGGCACGGGGCGGAACATGGGGTAAGCGGCAAGTCTGGTCAACTGGGGGGAGACGCCTGGAGCCGATGGACAAGACCGGCTTGCCCAGCTAAGCAGGCGGCCATGCTGCAAAAGATGTACGACAAGGTCATCGCGCTTTCGGCAAGCAAGCACGCGCTGCCGGCCTTGGCAGCGGTGTCGTTTGCCGAAAGCTCGGTGTTCCCCATCCCTCCCGATCTGTTGCTGGTGCCGATGGCGCTGGCGCAGCCGCACAAGGCCAGGCTCTATGCGCTGGTCTGCACGATCGCCTCGGTCGTGGGCGGCATGCTCGGCTATGCAATCGGGGCGCTGCTTTACGACACGCTCGGCCAATGGCTGATCAAGGCCTATGGCTATGGCGAAGGGATGGAGGCGTTCCGCGCGGCTTACGACCAATGGGGCGCGTGGATTATCCTGATCAAGGGACTGACGCCGATCCCCTATAAGATCGTGACCATCGCGTCCGGGTTCGCCGGTTTCAATTTCTTCTATTTCGTGGTGCTGTCGCTAATCACGCGGGGCTTGCGGTTCTTCCTCGAGGCGGAGTTGCTGCGCATCTATGGCGAGCCGATCAGAGGTTTCATCGAGAAGCGCCTGACGCTCGTCACCACGGCTTTTGTCGGCTTGATCATCTGTGGATTCCTCATAGCAAGGTACGCGCTCTGACATGGCAATGGGTTTCGACAGAATAGCAGGACGGCTGATGCTGATCAGCTCGCTGCTGTTTACGGGCGCTGCGGGAACGGTGCTGACGGCGCACGCCTTCGAGATCCTCGGAGGGTATCTGCCGTGCCATCTCTGCCTGATCGAGCGTTACGCCTATTACTTTGCCATCCTCGCCAGCATCGCCGCGTTTTTTGCCGCGCGCGCGGAGAAGGACGATGTCGCTCGCATCATTTTTCTGCTCGTCGCGCTCGCGTTCCTCGGCAATGCCGCGCTCGGCTTTTATCATTCCGGCGTCGAGTGGAAATGGTGGCCGGGGCCGACGGAATGTTCGGGCGGCTCGACCATTCAATGGGGCGAGGGCGGTCTCGCAGGATCGCTCGAAAACAACAAGGTCGTGGCTTGTGACGAGGCAGCGTGGCGTTTCCTCGGCCTGTCCTTCGCGGGATGGAGTGCTGTGCTGTCGCTGCTGCTCGCCGGGCTCGCCGGATATGGCGCGGCGCAGAAGCGCTGACGAACCAAGCCTTACGGCTCGAGCTCGGTATCCCAGTAGAGATAATCGAGCCAGCTCTCATGCAGATAGTTCGGCGGGAACAGCCGGCCGTTCCGATGCAGCTCGAACACGGTCGGGCGATAGGGCTTCTGCGCCGGATACATCTTGGCCTCTGCGGGCAGCTTGCCGCCCTTCATGAGATTGCACGGCGCGCAAGCCGTGACCACGTTATCCCAGCGCGTGAGGCCGCCGCGCGAGCGCGGAACGAGATGATCGAAGGTGAGATCGTCGCCATCGCCGCAATATTGGCAGGAGAAGCGGTCGCGCAAGAACACGTTGAATCGGGTGAAGGCCGGGTAGCGCGCCGGCCTGATATAGGTCTTGAGCGAGACCACGCTCGGCAGCTTCATCTCGATCGAGGGCGAATGCACCGCGCGGTCATATTCCGAGACGATATTGACGCGATCGAGGAACACGGCCTTGACCGCGTCCTGCCAGCCCCAAAGCGATAGCGGATAATAAGACAGCGGTCGATAATCGGCGTTCAGCACGAGGGCCGGGAAAGTGCCCGGCGATGCGGAGGCGGATGCGACGTTCAAGGCGGTCAATCCCTTAAGCTCGCCCGTCGCACCCGGGTACTGGCGCGGGATACTATAGGGGCGTGTCACGAATGTGAAGAGCCCCAGATGCTGTGGATTCAGGGATTCTGGCCGTCGTCCGAGGACTCTTGGCCCTCGGCTTTCTGCGAGGCCTCCCTGCCATATCCGGTTGCGGTAAGCACGCGGGCGCGGTCCTCGCGGGTAAGAACGTTGTAGTTGCACCCGTCTCCGCCTGCCAAGCACACGGCCAGGTGTCTGGCGTACGACTCAGGATCTAGCGATTGCGCCGACTTGGGGTACGTTGCCTTGGACTGTGCGGATTGGTCCTGCGGCGCGGAGCACGCGCTCAGACAGAGGACCATAGAAATGGCAGCCAGCCAAAAAGTGGTTCTTGTCACGGTTATGCTCGTTCGTTCCAAGGCTTGAACGTAACGATCGGCGACTGCCTGCCGGTTAAACCTACTGCTAAAAGCACCATAGTTACCAGACGAAGAATCGCCGGCGCTATCTGGTTGCAGGCGAGAAAGCCTGCTTGAGAAACGCGCCGCCGAGGCGCAAGCCTTCGCCGTCGATGCCGTGGCCAACACCTTCCGCGACATGCCACTCGACGGGAAGACCCGCGGCGGCAAGCTGCTCGCGCGCGATCAGCATGGCATCGACCGGGATGACCTCGTCCATGTCGCCATGGACCAGGAGAATCGCCGGGCGGTTGCCGGGCTCCTTGATCGCCTCGATGCCGGGAAGCGCACCGGAGTAGCCGATGATCGCCGCCGGCGCGGGTTTGCGTGCAAGGCCTACGGCGAGCGCGAGCATGGCGCCTTGACTGAAGCCGACAAGAGCGAGGGCGCGAGAGGAGAGTTGCATGCGCTCAAGTTCGGAATCGAGAAAGGCATTCACCACCGGGCCCGCCTTGGCAATGCCGTTCACAATCTCGCTCGGATCGCGGAACGTCAGATTGAACCATTGCCGTCCCATCGGCGCCATGCCGCATGGCTCTGGCGCATGGGGGGAGACAAACGCGGCATGAGGCAACGCCCGCGCCCATTCGCGGCCCAGCGAGATCAGGTCGTTGCCGTCGGCACCATAGCCGTGAAGGAACACGACGAGCTGTTTGGCTTGACCACCGGACGCAGGGGCTAGCCGCGGTCCGTCGAGACGCGGCGCCAAGCTCAAGCACCCTCCTCAGGCATGTCGTCGGCGGAATGCGCATTGAGCTGGCCGTAATTCTGGATGCCGATGTCGTTCAGGAGGTTCAGCTGAGTCTCGAGGTAATTGATGTGGCCTTCCTCATCGCCGAGCAGCTCCTCGAACAGATCCATAGTGACGTAGTCTTCTTCTTTGCGGCAGCAGGCGCGCGCCTCCATATACAGCGCGCGGGCGCCGTACTCAGCCTTGAGGTCGCATTCCAGGATTTCCTTGATGTTCTGGCCGATCATCAGGGGATCGAGGCGCTGCATGTTGGGAAAGCCCTCGAGAAAAATGATGCGGGTCACGAGCTTGTCGGCGTGATGCATCTCCTCGATGGATTCCGCGCGCTCCTTCTTGGCAAGCTTGGTAAATCCCCAGTCGTCCATCAGGCGGTAGTGCAGCCAATATTGGTTGACGGCGGTGAGCTCGCTGGTCAGCGCCTTGTTGAGATATTCGATGACTTTCGGATTGCCCTTCATTTCCTCATCTCCCGTCAGGTCCGCCCGCGATCATGACCGGTTCTGCCGATTTAGGCTAGCCGTCCTCAAAAGGCGAGCGATGACCGCCCGCACCCGGCATTGCCGGGCCTTCCTCGTCAAACGAAAGCATCAGCTTGGAAATTAATGGCAGACATGTGCCGCAGGACGGCCGCTTGCCTAATTGCCGGTAGATCAGGCCCGGGGTCAGCACCACAAAGGGATCGTTGGTGCGCAATGCGGCCACGGCCTCTTCGATATCCTTGGACGTGATCTCGGTACAGGAACAAACAATCATGGGGGTCTTAGCCTCGGGCCGAGGTCAATTAAATCAAATTCAATCCAATTACTTAGCTCTGACTTAAGCGATCAGTTGCATCATCACCCAAGCTTGCCACAGCCGAGCAAATTGGGGGTTTATCCATGCGTCCAGAGGACTTCCGCGCCGACGATTTGTTCGGGCAGATTCAGGCCCTGGTCGACTGCTTAGCACAAGAGCGAGAGGCCAAAGAGGCGGCTGAAGCCGCAGACCAAGCCAAGTCGGAACTGCTCGCCACGGTCAGCCATGAACTGCGCACCCCGATGGGCGCCATCATCTCCATGGCCGAGCTGTTGCAGCAGACCGCTCTCGACGAGACGCAGAAGAAATACGCAAGCACGCTGCATCAGTCGGCAAGAAGTCTGCTCACGGTTCTCAATGACATTCTCGATTTCTCCAAGCTCGATGCCGGAAGGTTCGAGCTCGACACCGCGCC
>JANWJA010000079.1 GCA_025449615.1 Methyloceanibacter sp. | reverse complement strand
TGCCGACCAAGCCATCTCGCTCACGCCGCCCCCCAACGTAATTCATCCAGACGAGGCCTAGAAACGGCTGATGGAGGGTAATGCCCGCTATGCCGCTAATGAGCCGAACGAAAAGGACTTCTCGCACGGACGTGCCGAGCGTGTGAGCGCGCAGTATCCTGTCGCCGCGGTGCTGAGCTGCTCTGACAGTCGCGTTGCCCCCGAGCTCGCCTTCGATCAAGGGCCAGGCGATATTTTTGCCGTGCGTGTCGCCGGCAATTTCGTCAATCAGGACGGGCTCGCGAGCCTCGAATACGGGGTGAAGATCTTAGGCGTGCCGCTCATAATGGTGCTCGGACACACCAATTGCGGCGCGGTTGCCGCAACGGTCAAAGTTGTGACCGAGCGCGCGGAGTTGCCGGGTCACCTCCCTGAACTTGTCAAGGCGATCGAGCCAGCGGTGATTGCCGCTCACGCCCGACATCCGAGCGACCTCGTCGCGGCCGCCACCGAGGAGAACGTGAAACTCAATGTCGGTCGTCTCAAAAAGGATCACCCCATTATTTCGGAGGCCTACGCTGCCAAGAAGATCGACGTGGTCGGCGGCATCTACGATCTCGCGACCGGCAAGATCAGCCTTCTTTAGGCGGGGCGAACATGGAAGATGTGTTGGAGCGTTGGCGCTCGGAAAAGACTGCGGCCTTTCTCTCCTCCGCCGTTGCCGCCGTCGAATCCGACAAAAAGCGAAGGAAGCTCTTCAAGCAGATGGCGCGAGCCGCCGAAGAGCAGGCCGGCATCCTTGCCAAGGATATCAATCCCGTCCCGGAGTTCACGCCGTCACTCCGCGCCAAGCTCATCGCCTCGTTGCTCGGTACGTTCGGCCCGCGCGCGATGCGGCCGATCCTGTCGGCCTCGAAGGTGCGGGGCATCTCCGTCTATCGCGGCCAGACCGAGGGCCATCCCTGGCCCACATCCGTTGAGGAAGTTGGACAGCGCCATCGCAATGTCGGCGGCGGCACGCTTCGCGCCGGCGTCTTCGGCGCGAATGACGGCCTCGTCTCTAATACTTGCCTGGTCATGGGCGTCGCTGGCGCCGCCGTCGAGCCCGGCGTCATCGTGCTGACGGGCATTGCCGGTCTGCTTGCCGGCGCCTTCTCCATGGCGGCCGGCGAATTCATCTCCATGCTGTCGCAGCGCGAGATGTTCGAGCACCAGATCGCGCAAGAGGCCGACGAGCTGAAGCGCTATCCGAAGGAAGAGGCCGAAGAGCTCGCTCTGATCTACGCGGCGCGAGGCCTTGACAAAAAAGAGGCGCGGTCGCTCGCCAAGAAACTCATCGCCAATCCCGACCATGCGCTCGATACGCTGGCCCGCGAGGAGCTTGGCCTCAATCCTGACGATCTCGGCTCTCCGATCGGCGCGGCGATATCTTCCTTCATTGCCTTCAGCATCGGCGCGAGCCTGCCGCTCATCCCGTTTCTGCTTCATTTCGGCGGCAACGATGTCGCGGTTGCAGCCGGGATCTCGGGCGTTGCGCTGTTCCTGATCGGGGCCATCTTGAGCCTGTTCTCCGGCAAGAGCGCTTTCATTGGCGGCTTGCGCATGCTTGCCATCGGCGCCGCCGCTGCTACCGCCACCTACTTCATCGGCTCTCTATTCAATGTGAGCGGCATCTGAGCCGGACAAACACTCCCATTTACGAAAATTGTCTCGAATTCAGTGAGCTGCGCTTAAGGCAAAGCGTGTGCTGCTGGCTTGCGCTTAAACTCGTCGTTACGGCTCACGACGATAGTGGGGGCAGATCCGCAAAAGGAGCTCACCCATGTTTTACCAACTCGGCGCCACCACTCTCATCGTCTCTCTCGTCCTTGCCACGACACCGGTCCTCGCCTGCACCGGCATCAGCCTTAAGGCAGGAGACGGCGCCGCCATCCGCGGCCGAACGCTCGAATTCGGCTTCCCGATGCAATCTAAGATTCTCGTGGTTCCCGCTGGCAAAGAGATGAGCGGCACGCTGCCCGATGGCGGCAAAGGCCTCTCCTATACGACCCGCTATGCCGTGATCGGCGCCAATGCGCTCGGCCTCCCCGTCATACTCGACGGCATCAACGACCAGGGCCTTTCGGTCGGGCTGTTTTACTTCCCGGGCTATGCCAAATATGCCGACGCCACCAAGGAGAATGCCAGCCACGCGCTCGCGCCGCAGGAGTTTGGCATCTGGGCCCTCGCCAATTTCGCCACCGTCGATGAGGTGAGAGCGGCGGTGAAGGACATCGTACTCGTGCCGACGCCGGCGCCCGGCCTCGGCAGCCCGCAAGGTGCGGTGGCCGGTGCGCATTTCTTCCTTCAGGACAAAAGTGGCAAGTCGCTCGTGGTCGAGCCCGTCGACGGCACGCTGAAGGTGCATGACGCGCCGCTCGGCGTGATGACCAATGCACCGACTTACGATTGGCACATGACCAATCTCGCCGCCTACATCAATCTCTCAGTGAAGGACATCGATTCCGCCAAGGTGGGGCCCGTGACCCTTTCGGCCTTCGGCTCAGGCGCAGGCATGCTTGGCCTTCCTGGCGATTTCACGCCGCCCTCGCGCTTTGTCCGCGCGGTGGCTTTCAGTCAGTCCGCGGCGCCGAACGCGACCGCCGACGATGCCGTGTTATCGGCCTTCCACATTCTCAACCAGTTCGACATCCCGGAAGGCTCGGTTGTCAATTCGGCAATCGGCAAGCCAGTTGACGAGATCACCGAATGGACATCCGTTGCCGACCTGAAAAATCTTCGCTGGTACTTCCGCACCCACAGCGATCAGTCGATCCGCATGGTCGATCTGAAGCAGGCGGTCGAAGCCGCCAAAGGCGAGCCGCGCACCATCAAGATGGACTCGACCCAGCCGATCGCCAATGCCTCGACCACCTTCATGAGCGGCAAACAGGCAGCCGCGCCGCAGGGCAAGTCAGCGGCGGAGTGATCGACAGTCGGGTTACTGCGCGGACGTATCCAGATAGCGCTGATAGACCCAACCGTCGTCTTTGGTCGCGGGGTCGGTGATGTGCACCCAACTCCCTTGCCGGCCAACGGCGAGCACGCGGGTTCCGCGCTGCACGACTTTGAGCGCCGGCGAGTTCACCGACGGGCTCTCCCGCAAATTCGCCGATCCTGACATCTCAACCCAGTCCGGGTTGCCGTCTTCGGCCGAGGTCGGTTGCGGCGGCGGCAGAACCACGCCGGCCTGCGGTTGCGGAGCCGCAGCCGGGAGTGCGTCGAGTCGCGCAAGCTCGGCGTCGGCCTCTTTGACGCCGAGCTTGCGGGCTCGGTCATACCAGGTCCGCGCTTCCCCAATGTCAGGTTTGATGCCCTGCGCGCCCATCTCCTCGATCAACGCGGGGTCGTAGGTGGCAGCAAGCGCGAATGACGCCTCGCCGCTGCCGGCTTCCGCGGCGCGCCGGTAATAGGCCCGCGCTCCAGCGAAATAGCCGACATCGATCATCTTGCGGCCATGCGCGATGAGTTCGTCGATACGGCCTTTCTCGTCTGGCCGCGATACGAGCGCGTTCGTGGCATTCGCGACCAGCAGATGCGTGGCCGCGTGTGCGATCTCGGTTCCGTCCGCGGTCAGCAGGGTGACGCTGAGATCATGCTGTCCGCTTGCATTTGCTGGAACGCTCAAGCTCAACTCGCCGATCTCGCCAGGCGTCAGGCTCCATTCCGTCTGGCCAAACGGGCGTCCCGCCGAAAGGCTCATAGCGTCCGCCAGGCCGCTGATGACGAGCGTGCTCCGCGACGGCAGCGGCTCGGCGCTGTCCAGCGTCAAAGCGAACGGGACTTCCTGCCCGGCGGTAGCGTCGAGGCTGATTGGAGCAGTCAGCGCCACTCTGGGAATCAGCACATCTTGCTTTGGCAGCACCGTTTCCAGCGCATGAGACACCGTCGATGCCTCCATCTGCGGGCTATCGCGATGTATGATGGTGAAGGAAACCGGGAGCTTCATGCCGCTCTTCCAGGCAACGACGCCCGCCGCCACCCCTGACAGAATGGTCGTGACGATCAGCCCGGCCACGATGGCGGGCGTTGCAAACCGCCTCGGCTCTGCCGGGTCGAGCTCAGCCGCGCTTCGCGCTCTGGCGCGCAGTGGCTCCACTTGGGGCGCGTCGGATACCGGGATCGCATCATTGGCCGCGGCCTCCGGAGCGAAGCGCTGCGCCATCAGCGACGCTGTCGGCTCCTCACCCGTTTCGCCGGCTTCGCCGTTGGCGACGGCTGTCAGTCTCTCGGAAAGTTTTCTCGGCGGCATGATGTAGTCGGTTGGACTGCGATCGATTTGGCCCATGACACCCTCCATCGCGATGACGTTGACGCGGGACATTGCGCGCACCTTGAGGTTAGTTTGCATTGGCTTGACTCTTCTGCCAGGCGAGGAAGGCGCGGAACAGATCGGCGCGCTCGGCATCATTGGTCGGCGTGCCGGCTTGCGCCGTCTGCGCTAGAAAGGCATCAAAGCTCTTTTTCGATGGCGTGTCCCTCGCGTCGCGCGAGGCGACCACGGTCGATGCCTTGGCGCGGTCGATCCAGGCTTGCGAAGCGGGAGACCGATGCCAGCCTTCGAGCGTTGCGGCGAAATTCACCTCGCGCCATTTTGGGTGACGCGGCTCGGCGAGGAACGCGTCGAACTTGCCGAAGAAGGCATTGACGAAGCGCGCCACGCGCTTATAGCGCTCGCTGTCTTTGTCCCAATTGAACGCGATCAGAACCGCGCAGACCGCGACCGTATCCACGGTCTGGCCATCGCCGATCAGCGAGGGATAATCCTCATGGGTGAGCGTTGTGGGATAGTAATCCGCCTCGAGCGTCGGCCCGTACGGGACCGACAGCAGCTTCATGCCTTTAAGATCCGCAAGATCCTTCGCCACCGGCAGCGGTTTGCCGCCGATCATCACCACGCCGGCGAGTTCGCCGGATTTCAGCTTGGCGATGGCGTCGGCGTCGCCGTAGTGTCGCTCGTCGACATTGACGCCGAGCGTCTCCAACAGGAGGTGGCCGATCATGTCGCTGCCGCTTCCCGCTTCGCCGAGATTGACCGGTTGTCCTTTCAGCGCCGCGATATCGGCAACGTCCTCACGCACCAGAATATGAATCTCTTCGTTGAAGAGTTTGGCCACATAGACGACCTGGTCGATGAAATCGGGCCCCAGTTCGCCGGTGCGCGCATAGTATTTGAGCAGACTGGCGTAGGTGATCCCCATGTCCACGCCCCGCAAATACAGCACGTCCTTGATGCTCTGGGCTGCGCCTTTGCCCACCATCGGCACGATGCGGAACTGATTCTCGTCGTCGAGCACCTCGGCGATGTCGTGGGCAATGGTGAGCTCGGTGCCGCTTGGGCTGCCCGCCATGATGGTGATGAGACTATCGTTGAGTTTCACCCGATAGGCTTCGCGGGGGCTCACGGTCTGCACCGGTGCTTGCGCGGGCTGCTCGTTGGATTTATTGGCGGGCTTAGTCTTCGGTGCCGCAACGGCGGTGGAGAGCGCGATGAGGCAAAGTCCTAACGTAAGGGCGGTACGCATAACTTCCCCCTAAGTGCGCGGAGACTAAGGCCAATCTCCCTGGCCGCGCTCCAAGGAGACCGCAAACTCTAGCGATCGAACGACGAGCTTTGCGAAGAAAAAGCCTTGCCAGCCTGGGCTGCGACGATTTCCCCCGTCGTCAGCACTGCTGTCCCTCGGTAAGCATTGAGCGCCGAAATTAACCAGTCTGTCAAGGGTTTCGTGTGCGAATACATGAAATTACCATGATGTTGCCGCAGAAAAGTTCAAATTACTTAGAAAACGGCAAGATTAAGACGCCGCATTTTTCGGCAAATACAAGAATATAACTTGAGATTCAATGGTTAAGGCCAACTCGCTTCATCTGAAAGATGCGAATTTTCGGCCAAGTTTTTGTCTGCCATTCACCGGCACGCGCTGTCCGAGTATCAACGCGAGCAAGCCGCCAAGCGCGAGGGCGGCAGCAAGGAATAGCAACGCTCGAGTGAAGCTTCCTGTCGCCTCCTTCGCCGCGCCAACCACAGTCGGTCCGACGAACCCGCCGAGGTTGCCGATCGAATTGATCAGCGCCAGCCCCGCCGCAGCTCCCGTGCCGGACAGGATCGCGGTCGGCAACGACCAGAAGCTTGCGATCGCGGCATAGATCCCAGCCGTCGCGATCGAAAGTGCGAGCATCGCCGCCAGCAAGTCAAACGCATAGGCCGACCAGGCAAAGGCGGCCGCGCCAATCAAGAGCGGCAGCGCGATGTGCCATCTCCGCTCCCCGGTTCGATCCGAGTTCCAGCCGCACAGCACCATGACTATGCTCGCCACGAGGTAAGGAATTGCCGTGAGCAACCCGACCGTCAAATTGGCCACGCCGAAATTTTGAGTCAGCTGCGGCATCCAGAAGCCGATGCCGTAGAGCCCGATGACGATCAGGAAATAGAGCAGCGCCAGAGCGAAGATGCGCGGCCTGGTCATCGCCTCGACGAGACCGCTATAGCCGTGCTTCCGCGCGGAGTGATCGTCTGCGGCGAGCGCGCTGCTAAGCCCTTTGCGTTCCGGCGCTGAGAGCCATTTTGCCTTTGCCGGTCCGTCGTCGAGAACCTTCAACGCCGCGAGGCCGAGCAGCACGGCAGGAACGCCTTCGATGATGAAGAGCCATTGCCATCCCTTCAGGCCATGAACCCCATCGAGCCCGAGCAGCACCCCTGACAGCGGCGCGCCGATCACAGTGGCAAGTGGCACTGCCGCCATGAACAAGGACACGATGCGCGCACGTTCCTGTGCCGGGAACCAATAGGTCAGATAGAGAATGATGCCGGGAAAGAAGCCGGCCTCCGCCACGCCAAGCAGAAAGCGCATCGCGTGAAAGCCGTAGGGGCCGCTGACCAGACTCATTCCCATGGCGACCAGGCCCCAGGAGATCATGATCCGCGCGATCCAGATGCGGGCGCCGAAATATTGCAGCGCGAGATTACTTGGCACCTCGAATAGGAGATAACCGGCGAAGAAAATCCCGGCGCCAAATCCATAAGTTTCGGGGCCGAAACCGAGGTCCTTGTTCATGGTCAGCGCGGCGAAGCCGACATTGACCCGGTCGAGAAAATTCACGGCGTAGCAAAGTGCGAGGAAAGGCAAGAGCCTGATCGCGGCCTTTCTGATCGCGCTGCGGTAATGATCTTTGGCCATGATCTTCCTGGAGCATGATCCCGAAAAGTTGGCAGACTTTTCGGACAAGATCATGCGTCAGATAGCCTAGAGTGAGATCGCGATCCAAATCCGGGATGATCTCAATCTAGGGGATGGTTCGGCCCCGCCAATTGAGTGGCGTCGCCCTCGCGCGCATAGTTCTAGCCCGATTCGATATGGGAGGATCGAGAAATGGCCATGTCACTCGAAGCTGCCGCTGCCGCCATGCGCGACGCGATGCGCGAGACCGTGAAGCGTTATTCGCTGTGGTACCTCTTGCAAGGAGTCTTGATGGCGGTCGCCGGCTTGCTCGCGCTCATCTATCCGATGCTCGCCTCAGTTGCGATGATGGTGCTGCTCGGATGGATCTTGATCCTGAGCGGCGTGGTACAGGGCATCGGCTTGATCGGCGCCCGCCAGATACCGCATTTCTGGCTGCAGCTGGTTTCGGTCGTGCTTTCGATCGTCGTTGGTTGGCTGCTGCTGAGCCGGCCTGAAGGCGGGCTGCTGCTCTTCACCGTGTTGCTGCTCGTCTATTTCATGGTGGAGGGCATCTCGAAGGTGATCTTCGGGCTCACCATCAGGCCATTGTCGAATTGGGGGTGGGTATTTGGCAGCGGCGTGGTCGGTCTTCTGCTTGCGCTCTATCTCTTCGCCAATATTTCCAACGTGTCGGAATGGGCGCTCGGGCTTCTGCTGGGTATTCAGTTGCTTTGCGAGGGTGCGGCGCTGACCTACCTCGCTTGGCGCATACGGGAGAGCTGAGACGCGCCAAAACTCCAGCGTCGTGGCCCGGCGAGACGCAGCTGGGCACGACGCAGGAAACGTGGGTTTAGCGGCGGCTTAGCGTGATATGCGCCGAGCCCTTGCCGTTGGTCACGGTGATGGAGAGGTTGTTGCCCTTCTGGAACAGCAGCACGCTGCCGGTACCTTTATAGTCCGGGCTCGAGACCGTGCCGGTATAGCGATTGCCGCCGGAGCTCTTGACATGACCCAATAGCTCATAGCGGCCGGTATCGGTGGCGCAAGTCGAGCTATACGTATAGGCCGAGCCTCCAGCTTTGGTGTAGCGCACGCGACAATGCACCTGATCGGACGTGCCGCCATGAGAGATGACGCCGCTGCCGCTCCACGAGCCTTCAAGCGAAGGCGGTGCTGCTGACGCGGCCGTCACCAATGCGCCGAATGCGGCCGCGGAAAAGATCGAAAGCAAAAATGCCGGGCGGTGCATGGCAAGTCCCCTTGTGTATGTCCCCGAATCCTAAAGAGCAGCAAAGGATGCCGCAACTGTGTGAAACCGTCTATCGCAATCCGGCAACTCTCGAGGTTTTTCACAAGCTAAAGCGCCTAATTGCCTTCCATTTTCAGCGCCGCGATGAAGGCTTCTTGCGGGATGTCGACGCGGCCAAAGCTCCGCATTTTCTTCTTGCCGGCCTTTTGCTTCTCCAACAGCTTGCGCTTCCGCGTGATGTCGCCGCCATAGCATTTCGCAGTGACGTCCTTCCGCATCGCGCTGATCGTCTCGCGCGCGATCACCTTGCCGCCGATCGCGGCTTGGATCGGGATCTTGAACAGGTGCCGCGGGATCAAATCCTTCAGCTTCTCCACCATGGCCCGTCCGCGCGTCTCGGCCCTGCCGCGATAGACGATGATCGATAGCGCATCGACCGGCTCGTCGTTGACAAGGATCGACATCTTGACCAGGTCGCCCTCCTCATAGCCGATGATGTGATAGTCGAAGCTCGCATAGCCGCGTGAGATGGATTTGAGCCGGTCGTAGAAGTCGAACACCACCTCGTTGAGCGGCAATTCATAGACCAGCATGGCGCGGCTGCCTGCATAGGTGAGGTTCTTCTGCCGTCCGCGCCGGTCCTCGCAAAGTTTCAGCACCGCACCGAGATACTCGTCAGGAACGAGAATGGTGGCCTCGATCCACGGCTCCTCGATTCTAGCGATCTTCTGTGGCTCGGGCATATCCGCCGGATTGTGCAGCTCCTTCATCGTGCCGTCGGTCAAATAGACCTGATAGATGACGGAGGGCGCCGTGGCGATGAGGTCGATATCGAACTCCCGCTCCAGCCGCTCGCGGATGATCTCGAGATGCAATAGCCCGAGAAAGCCGCAGCGGAAGCCGAAGCCAAGCGCGGCCGAGGTCTCCATCTCGTAGGAGAAGCTCGCGTCGTTGAGACGAAGCTTGCCGACCGCCTCGCGCAAATCGTCGAACTCGGAGGCATCGACCGGAAACAATCCGCAGAACACCACGGGCTGCGCCGGCTTGAAGCCTGCAAGCGGCGCCTCCGCCGGCTTCTTCTCGTCGGTAACGGTGTCGCCGACGCGCGTATCCGCGACCTGCCGGATCGAGGCCGTGAAGAAGCCGATCTCGCCTGGCCCGAGCGAGCCCCGCATTTCTTGCTTTGGGCGGAAGATGCCGACGCGATCGACTTGATAGGCGCCTCCCGTCAACATTAGCTTTATGCGTTGTCCCTTGGTGAGGGTGCCGTCGAAAATGCGCACCAGCACCACGACTCCGAGGTAGGCGTCGTACCAGCTATCGATGAGGAGGGCTTTCAGCGGCGCCTTGGCGTCGCCCTTCGGCGGCGGCAGCCGATGCACGATGGCTTCGAGCACATCCTCCACGCCCTTGCCGGTCTTGGCGGAGATCTCGAGCGCGTCATGCGCATCGAGCCCGATCACATCCTCGATTTGCTCCCGCACACGCTCGGGCTCAGATGCCGGCAGGTCGATCTTGTTCAGGATCGGCACGACCTCGTGATGGTTGTTGAGCGCCTGATAGACATTGGCGAGGGTCTGCGCCTCCACGCCTTGCGTCGCATCGACCACGAGGAGCGAGCCTTCGCAAGCCGCGAGGCTGCGGTTTACCTCATAGGCGAAATCGACATGGCCCGGCGTGTCGATCAGATTGAGCTCGTAGAGCACCCCGTCTTTGGCCCGATAGTCGAGCCTGACGGTCTGCGCTTTGATGGTAATGCCGCGCTCCCGCTCGATATCCATCGAGTCGAGCACCTGCTCCTTCATCTCCCGGACCGACAGCCCGCCGCAAAGCTGGATCAGCCGGTCGGCCAGCGTCGACTTGCCGTGGTCGATATGGGCGATGATGGAGAAGTTGCGGATGCGGGAAAGCGGCGTCGAGGCCTCGGATTCACTCATTGCCGCTAGGTACGGGAGGGGGACCTTCACGGTCAAGCAGGGAAGGGAAGCCTTCCCTGCGGCAACGAGGGCTCATTTTTGCCTTGAAAAAGCCGCCCCGCCGATCCAGACGAACCCCCGACCGGTTCCTTTGGCCTTGGGCCTAGCGGGGAACAGGTACGTCATGGGAGCCGTTTATCTAAGCCCAAATGGGGTTCCCCAACCGTAGTCAAACGGAGAATGCTAATGTTTAAGCAAGTGATTTTGGCCTCTGCCGTCGCTGGCCTTCTGGCCGGTGCCGCTCTTCCCCTTGCCACCTCGGCTGATGCCGCCAGCGGTTGCCGGAAGGCCGCGAAGGCCAAATACGGTACCGACCACCAGGCTCGCCATGAATATCGTAAATGGTGCCATGCCGAGTGGAAGGCCCACAAGAAGGCTCAGAAGGCCGCTTAAGCCCTTCTATTGCCTAGCAAGTTTTGGGGACCCGCGCTTCTTGCGCGGGTCCCTTTGTTTTGGGAGGTTAGTCTTAATGAGATTACAGGTGTAGCGCCCTAAACAGACCTAAGATCAACTCCTTGGCAATAACGTTTATGAAATACAACTGTCTTTCGAAGATAAGAGATTGCAGCGAAAACCCATTCCATGCTTATAAATTGACATAGTCTATTCGGTGAAACGTGACGGAGTACCTCAATGCTGAAGAAGTTACTTTTGACTGTTGCTGCCGCGGGTTTGCTCTTAGGGGGCGCCGCCATGGTTCAACCCACTCCGGCTTTCGCCTGCAAGAGCGGATGCGCGAAGGCCGCCAAGGCCCATTATCCGAGTGATCGGAAGGCCCGCAAAGCCTTCCGCAAGGATTGCAAGGCCGAGTATCGCGCCAGCAAGAAGCACTAATCTCAACACGCTCATAAAAGGACCCGCCTCGGAAGGGGCGGGTCCCTTTTTATTGGCGATGAGGGCACTCGCCGCTCAAATGCCGGCATACCACTCATAGCCGAGGTCTTCCCAGAAGCCGCCTCTCCCGCCACGGATTGTGGCGATTTCGTCGACCGCCTCGATCCGCATCACATATTTCGCCATCTTGTAGCCAAGCTGCCGCTCGACGCGGAGCCGTAGCGGCGCGCCATGCTCGATCGGCAGCACGTTGCCGTTCATCTCGTAGGCGAGAATCGTCTGCGGGTGGAAGGCATCCTCGAGCCCGACCGATTCGTAATATTTTCCATCCTCATCGCCGGTCTGTCCGAGATCGTCGGCGCAACGGAACACGACATAGCGCGCGTTCGCTTTGAGCCCGGCCTGGTCAAGCAGGGTCTTCAACGGCACGCCCGTCCATTTGCCGATGCAACTCCAACCCTCCACGCAATCGTGCCGCGTGATCTGAGTGCGCGACGGCATCGCCCGCAACTCAGCCAGCGATAGTTCGAGGGGCTTTTCCACCAAACCCGAGACGCCGAGCTTCCAATCGGCAAAGCCGTTGGCGGCGTGCGCCTTGTAAGCCTCGTCATCCGGATTCGTGGAGCCGTTGGCCTTAAACTCCTTCGAAATCTCAGCCTCGTCATATTCGCGGGCGAGTGCGGAAGGTGGGATCAGCACCGTTTGGGTAAAGCGGGTCAATCCTTCCGCGCTGTCGAGCACTCGCCGCACCCAAGGCTGATCGGAGAGACCGTCGCAGCCGCCAAGTCCGAGCGTTCCGGCGAGAGCCGCGGCACGACGGAGAAAGAAGCGGCGGTCGAGCGAGTTGCTCATTTCGTCTCCTCCGCGGGTTCCACGACATATTTGCCCGTGATCATCGAGCGGAGATTGTTCCAAACGCCCGACACCAGCACCATGAAGAGATGCACCGCGACGAAGAGAACGATGCCGCCTGCTGCGAGAAAGTGGATGGTGCGCGCCGACTGACGGCCGCCGAAAATGTCGAGCAGAATGGGGTAGCCCGCATCCATGCCCGGAGACATGGCGAGCCCAGTCAGCAGCATCAGCGGCAGCAACACGAGCGCGACGAGGAGGTAGGTTAGTTTCTGCAAGACGTTATAGCGCTTGGCCTCCTCGCCCTTGGGAAATTTGAAACGGGCATGCTCGGAGATCGATGCGCCAATATGCTTGATCTCAGCTTCCGTGGGCGCGAGATCGCGCCGGATATGCCCGCTTGCGAAACTGTAGATCAGATAGATGAGCCCGTTGATGACGAAGGCCCAGGCAAAGAAGAAATGCCAGCGGCGCCCCATCGACAGATCGCGATGGCCGGGCAGCGTCACCGTCCAGGGAAAACCACGGGCATCGTAGCCTTCGTCCTCGGAGCCGGCGAGCCCGAACACGCCGGTCGTGTCGATCTGCCAGCCGAACAGGGTGGTGATGCCCATGACCTTGTCGCCGTGCTGCATCGGCTCCATGGCGATCAGAGGCTGCTCGAAGTCGGTCTTTGAGCCGAAATTGAGCGCAGGGTGGGCATTGAAGATCTGCAAGCCGCTCATAAGGAGCACCAGCAGCAGAAGTGCATTGACCCAATGCGTCACGCGAATGCTGAGGCTGTGCCGGTAGATGACGGCTTGCTGCTCGCTCATGGCTCTCTGCTCTCGCTTCCGCCACGAGATACGGAGGCCAATTGGCTTTGGATGCAGTAGATCATCCCTTTCGCCAGCCGGCGGCGGTCCCCCACTCTGTGCGAGTCGCTGGGCTCGCCCGCAATTCCATTTGTAGAACTTGTAACTCACCGCGTTGGTGTTGTGATAATTCTGGTGGTAGTCCTCGGCCGGGGTGAAGGTCGTGGCCGGTTTGATCTCCGTCGCCACGTCCTTCTTGAAGCGTTCGGCAATCTCCTTCTTTTCGCCCGCGGCAAGCTTCGCTTCTTC
>JANWJA010000078.1 GCA_025449615.1 Methyloceanibacter sp. | reverse complement strand
TGGGCCGGGCCAGTCGTTGTTGCGGCCGTGATTCTCAATCCTGACCGCATTCCCGAAGGCCTCAACGATTCCAAGTTGCTCACGTCGGAAGCGCGCGAAGACCGCTATATCGAGATCATGGCGACGGCGGTCGTGTCGATCGCCATCGGCCCGGTCAGGCGCATCGACCGCGACAATATTCTGCAGGCGAGCCTCTGGGGCATGCGGATGGCCTATCGCGGGCTTGGCGTTTCGGCGGCAGCGGCGCTGATCGACGGCAATATCGTGCCGAAGCGTTTCCCCTGCACGGCGCATGCGATCATCGGCGGGGATTCGCTGTCGCTCTCGGTGGCTGCCGCTTCGATCGTGGCCAAAGTCACGCGCGACCGGATGATGGTGAAGCTCGCGAAACGCTATCGGCGCTATGGCTGGGAGTCCAACAAAGGCTACGGCACCAAGGAGCACGCGCTCGCCATCAAGAAGCACGGCGTCTGCGTGCATCACCGCCGCTCGTTCAGCCCGATCGAGGAAGCGCTTCGTTTGCTGAACGCTCGGGTCGAACAGCTCAGCGACGAACTGCCGGAATAGACCTAGCTCGGAATCCAGCTGGCGATGCGGCGCGCGATGTCCTCGGCGCCGGGCTCAAGCACGAGCATGTGGCCGTGGTCATCGAGCTGCCAAAAAGTCGAACCGGGATAGGCTGAGGCCGTAGCACGCGCGCTCGCCGAAGAAACCATCTTGTCGTCCTTGCCGACGAGACAGAGCACCGGACAGCGAACCCTCTTTGTATCGACGGCGGTCGCATTGGTCTTATCGAACATCCAGAAGAACATCTGAAAGAACGCCAATCCGGACTCGGGTCCGAATTTGTCGAACACGATGCGCTGCTCGGCTTCAGGCACGCAGTTCAGAGTGAGAACCTTGGCGAGATCGAAATCCGGATTGATCACCGTGTTCCAGAATGCGCCGAGCGACATCATGTCCCGGTCGAGCTGCTTCTCGCTGCCGGTCGCCGGCAAGATGCCGGAACGTGGCGCGGGCGCGACGAGGATGAGAGCTTTCGCCAAGCCTTCGGCGGCAAGCTGCTGCACCAGAATGCCGCCCATGGAATGGCCGAGCAGAACCGGCGGAGCGTCGAAGTTCTTTAGCAAAGTTCGAAGCTGGGCCAGATAGTCGCCCATGCCGACCCCGACCAGCCTTGTCTTGGCGGCGGTCGCATCGCCGCCATGACCGATCAGGTCCGGCGCATGGCAGGTGAAGCCGAGCCCCTCGAAAACACCTTTGAACTTGGCGAAGCACCAGCCGCCTTCATTGGCGCCGTGCACCATCATGATGTCCTTGGCCATATCCGGCGACGATCCCTTCCGGTTGTCAGCGAGAGCCCTGCCCACCAGCACGGCTAGCCCAAAAACGGCCTCCAGGAAGGCGCGGCGAGCCAGGATTTGCGTCATGACAGTCCTCGATTAAGGGCCTCTTTACCCTAGTCGCGCAGCATGACTCCAGGTCTCGCGTAAATTTTGAGTGGTGTCATGGGTATGGGGCGTAAGCGGGGAGCCAAGCTCCCGCTCAATCGAATTCTTGTCGGCGACTGCATTGAAGAGCTGGCAAAGCTGCCGGCGCAGAGCATCGATCTCGTCTTCGCCGACCCGCCCTATAATCTCCAGCTCTCCGCCGAGCTGCTCCGCCCGAACAATAGCCGCGTCGACGGCGTCGACGACGATTGGGACAAGTTCGGTAGCTTCGCGGCTTACGACGACTTCACCACGGCCTGGCTTCGCGAATGCCGCCGCGCGCTGAAGCCCGACGGCTCGCTCTGGGTGATCGGCTCCTATCACAACATTTTCCGCGTCGGCACCATCCTGCAGGATCTCGGCTTCTGGATCTTGAACGACGTGATCTGGCGCAAGACCAACCCGATGCCGAATTTCAGAGGCCGCCGCTTCACCAATGCGCATGAGACCTTGATCTGGGCGTCGCTGGGCCAATCTGCGCGCTACACTTTCAACTACGATGCGATGAAGGCGCTGAACGAAGATCTGCAGATGCGCTCGGACTGGCTGTTCCCGATCTGCTCGGGGCCCGAGCGGCTGAAGCACGATGGCGGGCGGAAAGTGCATCCGACGCAAAAGCCCGAAGCGCTGCTGCATCGCATTTTGCTTGCCTCGACCAACAAAGGCGACGTCGTGTTGGATCCTTTCCTCGGCTCCGGCACGACCGGGGCCATTGCCAAGAAGCTTGGACGGACTTTCATCGGCATCGAGCGTGAGCAGATCTATGCGGATGCTGCGGAGGCGCGCATCGCATCGCTCGACACGCTCAATGCTGCATCGCTGGAAATTTCCAAGAGCAAGCGCGCGGAGGCCCGCATTCCGTTCGGCGCGCTGGTCGAGCTTGGGCTGATCTCGCCCGGCACCGTGCTTTACGATCCGGCGGCGCGGCACGAAGCGCGCGTGGTGGCCGATGGCAGTATTTCTTGCGCCGGCGCACAAGGCTCGATCCACAAGATCGGCGCGCATGTGCAAGGGGCGACTGCCTGCAATGGCTGGACCTTCTGGCATTTCGAGCGCGAAGGCGAGCTCAAGCCGATCGACGCTTTGCGCGAGCTGGCGCGGCGGGAATTGGCGACGCCGAATTCCTAAGCTTGCTCGGCGCCGCGAGCGCAGACGCATGGGCCAGAACTTTCTTCATGACACTCGGCAGCGCGGCGGCATGAAAATCGCGGGGGCTTAGCCAGAGGCAACGCTCAGGCCAAGCCGTGCGTGACAGCGACGGCTTGGCGCCGGTCTCGACGCGAAGCACGCGAAGCTCTAAATGGAAATGGGTGAATGTGTGCTCGACGAGCCCGGGCAGTTCGCGCCATTTCGCCTTCAGGGGCGCGTGTTTCAGCGCGGATTTCGCCGCGGTCTCCGCCTCAACCCAAGGCGATGACGGCACTTCGAGCATGCCGCCCAACAGACCGCGCAAAGGCCGCTCGCGGAGCAGCACGGCGCCATCCTCGCGGATGGCAACGAAGGCGGTAGCGCGTCGGGTTGGCCGTTGCTTTTTCTCGTCGCGATAGGGCAACGCTTCGGCGAGACCTGCCTCATAGGCTGCGCAGCATGGCCGAAGCGGACAGAGACTGCAGGCTGGGCGTCGTGGCGTGCAGATGGTGCCGCCAAGATCCATCATGCCTTGCGCGAAATCGCCGGCGCGTGCGTCGGGCGTCAGACGGCTTGCGAGTTCCCTGAGTTCAGGCTTGGCGGCAGGGAGCGGCTTAGTCACCGCGAAGAGCCGCGCCACCACGCGCTCGATATTGCCGTCGACAGGGCTCGCGCGTCGATCGAAGGCGATGGCGGCGATTGCCGCGGCGGTGTAGTCGCCGATGCCTGGAAGCTTGCGGAGTTCAGACTCCGAGTCAGGAAATTTGCCGTGATGCTGCTCGGCCACGACGCGGGCGCAGGCATGCAGGTTCCGCGCGCGTGCGTAATAGCCAAGGCCGGCCCAGAAAGCGAGCACTTCGCCAAGCTCAGCTTGTGCGAGTGAGATCACGTTGGGCCAGCGGCGCAGGAAATCGGCAAAACGCGGGGTCACCGCCTTCACCGTGGTCTGTTGCAGCATGATCTCGCTCAGCCAGACGCGATAGGGGTCGGGCTTGACGCCGGACAGCGCGCGCCAGGGCAGGATGCGGCGATTGCGGTCATACCAATCTAGCAGCGCGGCCGCCACGGATGGCGCCTTGCGCCGTCTTGTTGGCAAAGCTTTCGTGCCCGCGCTTTTCGCCATGTTGCTGGTGTAAGCTCGGGGCGAGGCTGGAGCAAGAAACCTGCGCCCGCCATCCACGGGAAGATCGACACACATGAGCCAAGGGTCGAAATGGATCAGCGCCAGGGCGGTCGGCGCTTATGTGGCGCGGACGCTCGATCCCGTCGCGCGGGCCCGCGGCTTCGCCACGACGACGCTGCTTAGCGAATGGGCCTCGATCGTGGGCGCCGACCTCGCGCAATTCACCGCGCCTGACAAGGTGGCATGGCCCCGGCGCCAAGAAGAGGGCGACGCCCCCACGACCTCCAGACGCACACCGGGCGCCACGCTGGTGCTCCGGGTCGACGGACCTCGCGCCATCGAAGTGCAGCATCGCGCCGACCAGATCCTGGAGCGGGTCAACACCTATTTCGGCTATCGCGCCGTGGCGGCGCTTCGCATCGTGCAAGCGCCGGTGACGAGACAGTCGCCGCGCAGCCACACCGCCTCACTTGAAATTGATGAGACCAGCCTGAAGCAAACGGCAAAGATCGAAAAAGACGGCCTGAAACAGGCCCTGTCGCGGCTCGGCTCGGCCATTCGCGGCCAAAAGCCTCGCTGAACGGGGCTGGCGCGGAAGCTTCTCATGGCTTAACGGAAAGGGACAAATCGGGCGCCTGGCGCCCGCAACGGGATCTCAATCGGCGGAGTAGGAAGCGTGGCGAAGGACAAATCTCAAGATAGCAAAGCACCGGCCGGCAAACCGGCCGGCGGCATAAGCACCCCGACGACGTTGATGTTGGCGGCCGCGGTCGCGGTGGTGGTGGCAGCCGGTATCTACGCTTATCGCGGCGGCTTCAGCGGAGGCGAACTCGCGACCGCCGGTGACCCGAAGAGCGATCCAGCGGTCGCCGAGCTGATGAAACCAGGCCCGTTGCCCGAGATGATGATCGGTTCGGCTGATGCGCCCAATACGATCGTCGAATATGCCTCGATGACGTGCCCGCACTGCGCGCTCTTCCAGAAAGAAGTGCTGCCGCAGATCAAGACCAAATATATCGACACCGGCAAGGCGAAGTACATCTTGCGCGAATTCCCGCTCGACGGACTCGCGCTTGCCGCCTTCATGGTGGCGCGCTGCTCGGGCAACGACCGCTATTTCCCGATGGTCGATGCGCTATTCGAGACGCAGCCGACCTGGGCCGTCACCGGCAATGAAGGCAAGGACAAGCTGCTGCTGATCGCGCGGCAGTCCGGCATGTCGAAGGAGGAGTTCGACAAATGCCTCGCCGACAAGGCGATGTTCGACAAGATCGTGGAGATCCGCAGGCGCGGCAACGAGGAGTTCGGCGTCGACTCGACGCCCTCCTTCTTTGTCAACGGCAAGAGGCTCGGTACGCAGCATGAGCTCAAGGATTTCGACGCGATCCTCGAACCGGGCAGCGCGGAGACACCCGCCGCTCCAGCCCCAGCACCCGCAGGGCAATAGAATCGGAATCAGGCATGGCGTCGCGGCTTGTCACAGTATCGCTTCTGGCCGCAGTAACACTCGGGCTCGCCGGCTGCGGGGGCGCAGCGCGCACCGTCGACGCGACGCCGGAGACCAAGGGCCTGACAGGACCGCCGCCGGCTGAGCTGCTCGCCCCAGGCCCGCTCGGAGACCATGTGCTGGGCAAAGCGAGTGCGCCCGTCACGATCGTCGAATATGCCTCGCTCACCTGCCCGCATTGCCGCAACTACCACAAGAACGTCTTCCCCAGGGTGAAGCGAGAGCTGATCGATACCGGCAAGGTCCGCTATATCATTCGAGAGTTCCCGATCGGGCACGCGTCGGGCAATGCCGCCCTCGTTAACTTTTGTGCGGCCGACGGTAAATGGTACCCCCTGTTCGAGGCCTATCTCGCCCGCCAATCCGAATGGGTCAGCCAGGAGGTGCGGCTCGACGAGATCTTCAAAGTCGCCCAATCCAGTGGTATGAGCCGCGAGACATTTGACAAGTGCCTTGCGAATCAAACCATTATCGACGGCTTGAACGAGGTGAAACAGCGGGGGCGCAAGTTCGGCGTGATTGGTACGCCGACCTTCTTCGCCAATGGGAAAAAAGCCCAAGGCGAGGTCACCTTCGAGGAAATCAAGGCCTTGATCGAGCCGCAGTCGTCGTCTTGATTATAGCGGCGGCCTCGCGTTAATCGCAGCGTGCCGCGTTTCACACCTTAAGGATCATCGGCCCGTGAAGATCACACGTCTTCGCCTACTTGGATTCAAATCCTTCGTTGACCCAACCGAGCTTCTGATCGAGCCCGGCCTGACCGGCGTCGTGGGACCGAATGGCTGCGGCAAGTCGAACCTGCTCGAGGCGTTGCGCTGGGCCATGGGCGAGACCTCCTATAAGAGCATGCGCGGCTCGGCGATGGAGGACGTGATCTTCGCCGGCTCCGAGGTGCGCCCGTCGCGCAATGCCGCCGAGGTAACGCTGTTCATCGACAACAGCACGCGGAAAGCGCCCGCCGAATTCAACGATTCCGATACGCTCGAAGTCACCCGCAGGATCGAGCGCGAGGCGGGCTCGGCCTATCGCGTCAACGGCAAAGATGCGCGTGCGCGCGACATTCGACTGTTGTTCGAAGATGCGGCGACCGGTGCACGCTCGCCGGCGTTGGTGCGCCAGGGCCGCATCGGCGAAATCGTCAATGCACCGCCGCAAGAGCGCCGCCGCGTCTTGGAAGACGCCGCTGGGATCGCTGGCCTGCATAGTAGGCGCCATGAAGCCGAACTCAGGCTGAAAGCCACCGAAGCCAATCTATCGCGGCTCGGCGACCTGATCGGGCAGATCAATTCGCAATTGCAGGCGATGAAGCGTCAGGCGCGGCAGGCGCAACGCTATCGCGAGATTTCCGGCAAGATCAGAGAGTCAGAAGCCTTGGCGCACCACCTCCATTGGGAGGGCGCCTGCGCCCATGTAGATGAGGCCGAGGCCGCCTTCCAGGATGCGCTCGGCGCCATGGGCCGCGAGACCAAGGCTGAAGGTGAGGCGCTGCGTCAGCAGGCTGAGGCCGCGGAGAAATTGCAGCCGCTTCGCGACGAAGAGGCAACGCGCGCGGCGGTGTTACACCGGTTGAGCGTGGAGCGTGATGCGCTCGAGCGCGAGGAGGCACGCGCCAAAGCCCGGCAATCCGAGCTTGAGACACGTTTGGCGCAGGCTTTGCGCGACCTTGCCCGCGAGGAAGAGCACATCGCCGAGGCCGAGGGCATGCTGCGCGGCTTGGCCGAAGAAGGCCGCAGGCTTGAGGCCGCGAATTCGCGCGATCACGAGGAGCCGCAGCTCAGAGAGGCTGCCACTTTCGCCGCCGCGGTCCTCGCCGATAGCGAGCTCGTCTTAAGCGAAGTGACGAGTGTATTGGCGCAAGCCCGCGCCGAGCGCCGGAGGCTCGAGACCGAGCAGGCCGAGCTGAAAGACCGGCTGGCACGGCTCGATGCGCAAGCGCGTGAGGTTACCGCGGAACTGGCCAAGCTCGAAGCTGATTCACCTTCGCTCGGCGCTCTGCCGGAGCTCAACGAGAAACTCGCCGCACTCGCCACTAAAGTGGCGCGAGCCGAGGCGGATTTGGCGTCGGCCGAGGCCGAGGAAACACAGGCCCGCGCGGTTGAAGCCGACAAGCGAGAGATCGCGGCTACGGCAAAGCTGAAGGCCCAGGAGTTCGAGACGGAGCTGGCGACGCTGATCAAGTTGCTTGAGCCGGAGCACGAGGGCGATTGGTCTCCAATCGTCGGGCAGGTCCGTATCGAAGCCGGCTATGAGGGCGCGATCGCCGCAGCTCTCGGCGACGATCTCGATGCCGCCAGCGACGAAAGCGCACCGGCGCATTGGCGCCTGACCAAGGGCGACGACACCGACCCGGCTCTGCCCTCCGGCGCCGAGGCGCTCAGTAAATTCGTGAAAGGCCCGGCCGTGCTTGGCCGCCGCCTCAGCCAAGTCGGCCTGGTGAAGGCTGCCCAAGGCAAAGGCTTACAAGGAAAGCTAAAAGTCGGGCAGCGGCTGGTATCGGTGGAGGGCGACCTCTGGCGCTGGGACGGCTACACCCTAAAGGCCGGTACCGCGACGGCGGCAGCCTCCCGGCTGGTCGAGCGGGGGCGGCTCGTCGGCCTGAAAAAGGAAGCAACCCTAGCAGAAACGCGCGCCGCGAAGGCAGAAGCCGAGCTCGCCGCCGCGCGCAAAGAGGCCATGATCAGCGGCGAAGCGCTGAAAGCCATCCGGCAAATCGTCAAGGAAGACCACGTCGAACTCGATCGCATGCGCGAGGCGATTGCGCTAGCCGAGCATGAAAGCTTGGCCAAGAGCAAGAGGCTCGGCGCACTTTCGGAATCGAAGCAACATGCCGCGACCGCGCTCAGCGATGCGCAGGCGCAAGCGGCAACGATCGAGGCTGCGTTTGCGGCACTTGCTTCGCTTCCGGCGCTCGGAGCCGCACTTGAAACCGCGCAGAGTGAGGCTGGCGAAAGCCGCACCACGCATGCACGCGCAGAGGCCGCACTCGAAGGTTTCGAGCGCGAGATCAAACTTCGTCAGGAACGGCTCGAGGCGATCAAGGCAGAACATGATCTTTGGGAGAAGCGGATCGCCAATGCGCGCGAGCAGATCGAGACGTTGCGCGCCCGCGAGACCGAGACCAGCACCGATCTTTCGGCTCTCGCCAATCTTCCCGCCGAGATCGAGGAGCGGCGCGGCAGATTGATGGAGACCATGTCGAACGCCGAGCGGGCCCGCGCTAAGGCGGCCGACGACCTTGCGGTCGCGGAGTCCGCGCTGAAAGAGCGCGAGAAGGGCTTACGCGAAGTGCAGGAGCGCCTTGCGGCTGCGCGAGAGTCTCGCGCACGGAGCGAAGCGCGGCTCGAAGGCGCGCGCGAGCGCCGCACCGAAGTAGCGCGCGCCATTCGCGAGCAGCTCGATTGCATGCCGGAAGCCTGCCTGGCGCTGGCCGGCCTCAAAGAGGGTGCCGAGCTTCCGCCACTTTCCGAGGTCGAGGCCAAGCTTCTGAAGCTTAAAGGCGACCGCGAACGGCTCGGCGGCGTGAATCTGATGGCCGAAGAAGAAGAGGCCACGCTCACCACGCAGCTCGAAGAGCTGATGCGCGAGCGCGGCGACGTCGAGCAAGCCATCACCAAGCTTCGCCAGGGTATCTCCAATCTCAACCGCGAAGGCCGCAAGCGCCTGCTCGAAGCCTTTGAGGCGGTGAACGGACATTTCCAGCGCCTGTTCAAGACACTATTCGGTGGCGGCAATGCCGAGTTGAAGCTGGTCGATTCCGACGATCCCCTAGAGTCCGGCCTCGAAATCTTCGCCTGCCCACCGGGCAAGCGGACGCAGATCCTGACGCTGCTGTCAGGCGGCGAAAAGGCGCTCACCGCCATGGCGCTGATCTTCGCCGTATTTCTGACCAACCCCTCGCCGATCTGCGTGCTCGACGAGGTCGACGCGCCGCTCGACGATGCCAATGTCGAGCGCTTCTGCGTGCTGATGGAGGAGATGGCGAAGGAGACCGATACCCGCTTCCTGATCATCACCCACCATCCGCTCACCATGGCGCGGATGAGCCGGCTGTTCGGCGTGACCATGGCCGAGCGGGGCGTCAGCCAGCTGGTGTCGGTCGACCTGGAAACCGCAGAGCGGCTTCGGGACGCCAGCTAGAGTGCCCTGATTTTCGCGGCTTCGGGGCCGCTCGGACCGAGCTTGACGGGCCAAATCCCGGACCCTAAGGTGCCGCGCATTCCAGACTTTGTGGCCCTAAAGCCCAAGGTTTTCCCCGGATTTGAGCAGCGAAATGGCCGGAGCCAAAGACGGTCGCAACAAAGGCGCCCGCGACGATGAGCATTTTCGGCAAAGGCTGGACGAGCTCGGGGAGCGGATCGGCAAAGCGCGGGGAGCTAGCCCCGAGGTTACGCCGGTCGATGCGGAAAGCAGGGGAAGAGCGCTCGGGCAGGCACTGAGGCTGGCGACTGAATTGGTCGTAGGCGTGGGCGTCGGGGGCGTCATCGGATGGGGGCTCGATCGTGCTCTTGGCACGGCGCCCTTATTCTTGGTGGTGTTCCTGATCCTTGGCAGCGCCGCGGGCATCCTCAACGTGATGCGCACGGCAGCTTCAATGCAAGTGAAGGGCCCGCTACCGGGTAAGGACCTAGGACCTGACGATGACGACGATTAGGGGCTGAGGACGTGATGGATGCGCAAGCAGCAGAAGAGGCGGCGCACGGGGGCGCGACCAGCTTGCCGAACCCCATGCATCAGTTCGAGATCAAGCGGCTGATCCCGCTTGAGCTGTTCGGCTTCGATGCGTCCTTTACTAACTCTGCACTGTTCATGGTGATCGCGGCAACGCTGATCACGCTGTTCACGATTTACGCAATGTGGGGCGGGAAGCTGGTGCCGACGCGGCTACAGTCGGTCGCCGAGATCTCCTACGAGTTTATTGCAAACATGGTGCGCGACAATGTCGGCACCTCGGGGATGCAATATTTCCCCTTCATCTTCACCCTCTTCATGTTCGTGCTGGCGCTGAACATGCTCGGCATGATGCCCTATTCCTTCACGGTGACGAGCCATATCATCGTCACCTTCGCCCTCGCCGCCTTCATCTTCCTCGCCGTGACGGCGATCGGCTTCTGGAAGCATGGCATCGGCTTCCTCAAATTCTTCGTGCCGGCTGGCGTGCCTGCGGTGATGCTGCCGCTGCTGGTGGTAATCGAAGTGATCTCCTATCTCACCCGGCCCTTGAGCCTCTCGGTTCGTCTGTTCGCCAACATGATGGCAGGCCACACCATGCTCAAAGTGTTCGGCGCGTTCGTGGTTGCGCTCGGGCTACTCGGCGGCTGGGCGCCGCTCGCCTTTATGGTGGGCTTCACCGGTTTGGAAATTCTGGTCGCGTTCCTGCAGGCTTACGTGTTCGCGATCCTCACCTGCATCTATCTCAACGATGCGCTCCACATGCATCACTAGGTTTCAACTTCATCGTTCGTAAGGGAGAGAGAATATGGATCCGTCAGCAGCAAAATTAATCGGCGCAGGACTTGCCTCGATCGCACTCGTGGGCGCCGGCGTCGGCATCGGCACTATCTTCGGCAATTATCTGCAAGGCGCGTTGCGCAATCCGTCGGCAGCTCCCGGCCAGTTCGCCAATCTGCTGCTCGGCTTCGCACTCGCGGAGGCCACCGGCCTGTTCGGCCTCGTGGTGGCGCTGATCATCCTCTTTGTGTTCTAGGCTTTAGGCCTGAACCTAAGGAGGCTCGCTCATGCCGCAGCTTAACCCGCTCGATTGGGGGCCACAGCTGATTTGGCTCGTCATCACCTTCGGCATTCTTTACGTGCTGATGAAGCGTATCGCGCTGCCCAAAATCGGCGACGTGATTGAGGCTAGGAAGGCCCGGATTTCCGGCGATTTGGCCGAAGCCGAGCGGCTCCATCGCGAGACGCAAGAGGCGATCGCGGCCTATGAGCAGGCGCTCGCCGAGGCCAAGCAGAAGGCGCATGCCATCGCCGATCAGGGCCGTGCCAAGGTGAAAGCCGAAATGGCGGAAGAACGGGCCAAGCTTGACGGGGAGCTTGGGGCAAAGGCCGCAGAGGCCGAGAAGCGGATCGAGAAGGCGCGGGCTTCGGCGCTGAAAGACGTGAACGTTGTCGCGGCCGACGTCGCAACCGATCTCGTGAAGCAGCTGATCGGTCTCACGCCGAGTTCTGCCGAGGCCGAGAAGGCCGTCGTCGCGGCGCGGAAGGACTAGGCCATGGAATTCATCTTCGAGCCGGAATTCTGGGTTGCGGTCTCCTTCTTCTTGTTCCTTGGGCTCGCGCTCTATCTCGGCGTGCATAAGAAGTTGGCGACCGCACTCGATGCTCGCTCGGCTTCGATCGCCAAGGAGCTCGACGAGGCGCGCCGCTTGCGCGAAGAGGCGCAAAGCGTGCTTGCCGATTACCGCACGAAGCAGAGTTCTGTCGACAGCGAGGTCGCGGCGATCGTGAGCCTCGCCGCCAAAGAGGCGGGGTCGCTCGCAGCCGAGACGCGGGTCTCGATGAAGGAACATTTCGAGCGGAGAACCAAGCTCGCCGAGGAGAAGATCGCCCGCGCCGAGGCGCAGGCTTTGGCCGATGTGCGGGGCGCCGCCGTCGATGCCGCGGTCGCCGCAGCCGAGAGCATCATCGCGGCCAAGCTGACGCCCGAGGCCGCAGCCAAGCTCGTCGGCACGAGCATTGATGCGCTGAAGTCAAAGCTGAATTAGGCTGCTTATCCCTGCCCGCCGCCGGGCTTATCGAAGGCGATGAAGATCTTGTAGTCTTCAGGCCGCGAGCCGACCACGACGGGGAAGGAAATTTCTTTGACCATGGAGAAGTAACCCACGGGGTTACCGGCTTGGATGGTCGCCGTCAGTTTAATGGCGTCCTTGGCAAGGACCTTTTTATCGGTGCCGGAGACGTGGACGTTGACGGGAAGGTTCACGACGCCAGGTTGCCCCTTGGGCCCGAGCAGCACGCGGCCGGCAAAGCCGTATTTTACCACCACGCGGTCGGAATAAAGCTGGCACTCGCGGGCGAGCTTGGTGATCTCGCCGCGATGGACGATCGATAGGCTGTCGCCATTGTGGCCGGGCTCATAGACGGTCAGCAGGCGGTCATAGGGCCAAGCCACGATTTGCGGACAATGCGCGGCCGCGCCCGATGCTGCCGCATCCTGGCCATTGTCGGCTTTCGCATTTTCCAGCAGCCGGTCGGCGTTAACCGAAGACGCCGCGTCGTCGGCACTGCCGGATTTGAAGGGGCTGGAAATGCTGGAGACGGCACAGGCCGATAAAAGCACCGGAACGACAAGGGCCAGTGCGGGCCGGCCGACAACGAGCCACCAAGGAGCGTGTGAGCGTCTCAATCTACCCCGTCCTCAGCTTGACATACCGGCCGTCCTGCCTGATATGCCTTCGGGGCCAAGCCCCGGAGAATTTTGAGTTTTGGCATCTTTGGCGGTCGTGCCGTTGGCGGCAAAACTAGCGGTAGCGGGCGGGCGCGACAAGGCCGATCTGGACCCGCTTTTGAGGACAAACTGACACTCCCATGGCGCCTCGGGCCTTGCCTCCACTCACCATCCTTCTCGCTGCCCCGCGCGGGTTTTGCGCCGGCGTCGAGCGTGCGATTCAGATTGTCGAGCTGGCGCTCGAGAAATATGGCGCGCCGGTCTATGTGCGCCACGAGATCGTGCACAATCGTTACGTCGTGGAGATGCTGAAGGCGAAGGGGGCGGTCTTCGTCGAGGAGTTGGACGAAATCCCGGACAGCGACGCGCCGGTGGTATTCTCCGCGCACGGGGTGCCTAAGGCGGTGCCGGAAGAGGCGATGCGGCGCCGGTTGTTCTATCTCGACGCCACCTGCCCGCTGGTCTCTAAGGTGCATATCGAAGCCGAGCGGCATCATGCGCGCGGGCGCGAGGTTCTCCTGATCGGCCATGCCGGCCATCCCGAAGTGATCGGCACCATGGGCCAATTGCCGGAAGGCAGCGTGCATCTGATCGAGTCGATTGAGGATGCGGAGCATTTCAGACCGAGAGACGCGGCCAACCTCGCCTTTACGACGCAGACCACGCTCTCGGTCGACGACATGAGCGAGATCGTGAATGTGCTAAAGGCGCGGTTCCCGGCGATCACCGGACCGCGCAAGGACGATATTTGTTATGCCACGACCAACCGCCAGGAGGCGGTGAAGAGCATTGCCTCGTCGTGCCAGCGCATGATCGTGGTCGGCTCGCCCAACAGTTCGAACTCGATCAGGCTGGTCGAAGTGGCGATGAAGGCA
>JANWJA010000077.1 GCA_025449615.1 Methyloceanibacter sp. | reverse complement strand
TCGCTCGTTAATCCCCTCTGAATCACTTGCCGCCAAGATGACGCTCAAGTGATTCGCGAGTGCGGTCCCGTCATGAAAGTCCTTGTTTCGCTTGCCCGGCCGGACCATAGAGTG
The DNA here is from genome assembly GCA_025449615.1 of Methyloceanibacter sp. Next base: position 12,827 of record JANWJA010000077.1, on the reverse strand, counting down.
GGCCGTGCCTTGGGTCATCTTGCTGCGTCAAGAGTTCGACTCAAGTCTGCGTTAGGGATGGGCGTACAGAGGGGCGGGGGCTTTTCGGGAGACCGCCATGGCTGAGTTCATCTTTGCGTTCGTTGCCGCCGCGATCATCTTCGTGCTCGCTATGCGGCGGGCCCCCTTGCTCTATTGGGCGGCCGCGATCGCGCTCCTCACCATTTGCCTGCAGCTTGGCCTTGGCGCAGGCGAGTTGCATTGGCCTTCCTTCAAGCTCTGGGCGTTGCTGGGCTGGCTGATCGCCGGCGGCCTGTTCGCGCTCACCTTCCCCGAGATCAAACGGAAATATGTCGTGCTGCCCGCCTATCGCGCGCTGAGAGGCGCGATGCCGACTATCTCCGACACCGAACGCGAGGCGCTTGAAGCCGGCACTGTGGGTTGGGATGCGGAGCTCTTCTCCGGCACGCCCAATTGGTCGAAACTCCGCTCTGTCGCGCCGATCACGCTCTCGACCGAAGAGCGCGCCTTCCTCGATGGCCCGACCGAAGAGCTTTGCCGCAAGCTCAATGACTGGAAGATCCGGCACGAGCTGCACGACATTCCCGACGACATTTGGCGCTTCGTCTGCGACCACGGTTTTCTCGGCATGCTGATCTCCAAGAAGCATGGGGGCTTGGGCTTCTCGGCGCAGGCGCAGTCGCTGATCCTCGGCAAGATTTCTTCGCGTAGCCCCGACGGCGTCATCCTCGTCATGGTGCCGAATTCGCTCGGCCCCGGCGAGCTGATCGAGAAATACGGCACCGATGCCCAGAAGGATTACTATTTGCCTCGGCTCGCGCATGGTGAGGAGATTCCCTGCTTCGCGCTCACCGGTCCGTTCTCCGGGTCTGACGCTGCCGCGATGCGCGACGTCGGTGTTGTGTCTCGCGGCATCTATGAGGGACGCGACACGCTCGGGCTGAAGCTTACCTGGAACAAGCGCTATATTACTCTGGCGCCGAAGGCGACGCTGCTCGGGTTGGCCTTCAGACTGTTCGATCCCGACAATCTCCTGGGACGCGGCGAAGATCTCGGCATCACCCTCGCACTCATTCCCACCAATTTTCCCGGCGTCGAGATTGGGCGCCGGCATTTGCCCCTTGGCGCTGCATTTCCCAATGGTCCGACCTCGGGCAAAGACGTTTTCATCCCGCTCGATTTCATCATCGGCGGCGCAGATCGCGTCGGCCAGGGCTGGCGCATGTTGATGCAATGCCTCGCTGCCGGCCGCTCGATCTCGCTCCCCGCCACCAGCGCCGCCGCCGCCAAGTCGATGCTCCGCACTAGCACGGCCTATTCCCGCATCCGCAAGCAGTTCAATCTGCCGATCGGCTTCATGGAAGGGATTGAGGAGCCGCTCGCACGGCTCTGCGAGAATGCTTATGGGCTTGAGGCCGCGCGCGCCGTCACCGCTTCGATGGTCTCAGCCGGCGAGAAGCCTGCCGTGATCTCGGCGCTGCTCAAATATGTTTCGACCGATCGTATGCGCCAGAGCGTCAACGACGCGCTCGATATTCATGGCGGCAGGGGCATTTGCGACGGCCCGTCCAATTATCTGCAAGGCGCCTATCAGATGGTGCCGGTCGGCATCACGGTCGAAGGCGCCAATATCTTGACGCGCACACTGATCACCTTTGCGCAAGGCGCGCTCCGCTCGCACCCTTACCTCATCGCCGAGATCGAGGCGCTGCAGGATCAGGATAGCGATCGCGGCATCGCCAATTTTGAGCGAGCCTTCGATAGCCATATCGCGTTCACCGTCTCCAACGCCTTCGGGGCGCTGTTCCACAACATTACATTCGGCGCCTTTGCATCCGCTCCCGGCAATGCCGGCGCCACGCGCTATTGGTGGCGGCAGCTCGCGCGCGCTTCGCGATCCTTCGCGCTCGTCGCCGATCTCACCGTGGCGTTGCTCGGCGGCGCGCTGAAGACCAAGCAGAAGATCACCGGGCGTATGGCCGACGCGCTCGCCGAACTCTATCTGTTGTCCACGATCCTGAAGCGCTACGAGGATGACGGCGCGCCGAAGGCCGATCTCAAGCTCGTGAATTATTGCGCGCAGAATTGCCTCTATCGTTTCGATCAGGCGCTAGCCGGTGTCATCGAGAATTTTCCAGTAGTCTGGGCGTCGTGGCTCATGCGCTTCCTCGTCTTCCCGCTTCCCATCATGCGGCATCATGCCAGCGACAAAGCGGGAAAAGAGATCGTGCGAGAAGCGCTTCAGCCGGGAGAGTTCCGCGACCGGCTCACGCGCGAGATTTTCATTACCAATGATCCATCCGATCGACTCGGCCTGCTCGAGCACACGCTGATCGAGGTCGTGGCCAATGACGAGGCCGACAAGAAACTTGAGCGCGCCATCCGCAAGGGCGAGGTCAAGCGCTTCTACAGCAACGATTGGATCGCCGATGCCGAGCAGAAAGGCATCCTGACGCCCGAGGAAGCGCGCTCGCTGGCCGAGCTTCGTGACCTTGTCGCCCGCGTCATCGCGGTGGACGATTTCGATGCCGCCGAGCTCGCGCGCGGTCAAAAACCCGAGACCAAGTCCTCGCCTCTTCCCTCCTCTGAAACCATGGCCGCTGAATAATGCCGACCACGACTCCATTGCCGAATCTCAAGGACTGGCGTTTCTCGGTCGATTTCGAGGGTATCGCCTGGGCGCTGATCGATCGCGAAGGCGACCGCATGAATTCGCTCGGACGCCGTCCGACCGAGGAACTCGGCGAGATCGTCAAATGGGTGGAGGAGGCGCAAAGTCGAGGCGAGCTTGCCGGCCTCGTCATCATGAGCGGCAAAACCTCCGGCTTCATCGTCGGCGCCGATATCCGCGAGTTCGAAAGTTTGGCAACGACCGAGGCATCGGTAAAGGACGCTGTTCATCAGACGTTGGAGTTACTCGACCGTATTGACAAGCTCCAACTCCCCGTCGTCGCCGCGATCCATGGCTATTGCCTCGGCGGCGGTCTCGAATTGGCGCTTGCCTGCGATTGGCGCATTGCCGATCGCGAGGAGGGCACTAGGCTCGGCTTTCCTGAGGTGAAGCTCGGCATCTTCCCGGGGTTGAACGGCACGGTGCGCTCGATCGAAGTCGCCGGTCCCGTCGATGCCATGACCGCAATGCTGACGGCGAAGATGCTGCGCCCGACGGCGGCCCGCGCCATCGGCCTCGTCGATCAGCTGGTCCCCACCCACCATCAGCTTCGCTGGGCTGCGCGCAAGGCCGTCTTGCAGAAGCGCCGCTCGAAAGGCGCGCCTTGGTGGAAGAAGCTCATGTTGAAGCAGCCCATTCGCGGCCTACTCGCCAAGCAGATGCGCACGAAAACTGCCGCCAAGGTTCGAGAGGACCATTACCCCGCGCCGTTCCGGCTGATCGATCTGTTCGAGCGATATGGCGACAATCCGGCGCGGATGAAGAAGGCCGAGACCGAGATGTTCGCGCCGCTGATGGCGGGTGACACCGCGCGCAATCTCCGCCGCGTCTTTATGCTGTCCGAGATGCTGAAGGACGAGGCGCCGAAGAACGGCTTCAAACCGCGCAAAGTTCACGTCATCGGCGCCGGCACCATGGGCGGCGACATCGCCGCCTGGTGCGTGGTTTGCGGCATGCAGGCGAGCTTGCAGGATCTCGACGAGGCGCAGATCAAAAAGGCACTGTCTCGCGCCAAGGGTCTGTTCAAGAAGCAGCTCCGCGGCCAGACGACGATCGACTCTGCGGTCGCGCGGCTGATCGCAGACCCGCAAGGTCGTGAGATCAAGCATGCCGACGTGGTGATCGAGGCGATCGCCGAGAAGCTCGAGATCAAGCAGAGACTGTTCGCCGATCTTGAGACCAAGCTGAAGCCTGGCGCGGTCCTCGCCACCAACACCTCCTCGCTGAAGATTGAGGACATCGCGCAATCGCTTCGCGATCCTGGGCGCCTGGTCGGCATCCATTTCTTCAATCCCGTGGCCGCGCTTCCCCTGGTCGAAGTGGTCCGCGGCGAGCAGACAAGAGAAGACGAGGTGAAGAAGGCCGCGAGTTTCGTTACCGCGATCAAGAAGCTCCCGCTTGTGGTCAAGAGCTGCCCGGGTTTCCTCGTCAATCGCGTGCTTGCGCCCTATATGATGGATGCCGTGCGCCGCTACGAGCAAGGCATCGCGCGCGACAAGATCGATCAGGCCGCGGTCAAATTCGGCATGCCGATGGGCCCGCTCGAGCTGATGGACCTGGTCGGCCTCGACATTGCCAATCATGTCGGCGAGACGCTCGGCATCGCGCCCGGCAAGGACAATTCGCTGTCGCGCCTGGTCAAGGCTGGCAAACTCGGCAAGAAGACCGGCGAGGGCTTCTATGTCTGGGACAAGGGTAAGCCGAAACGCGAGGAAGTTACTTACGACCAGACAGAACTCGACGCCCTTGGTCGTGACCTCGTCAAGCCGATGCTCGATGAATGCGAGCGCGCCCTTGCCGACAACATCGTCGCCAATGCCGACCATATCGATGCTGGCGTCATTTTCGGTACCGGCTTCGCGCCGTTCCGCGGGGGACCGCTGCATTATCGCCGTGAAGCAGCCAGCGCCTCCGGCGCGGCTCAAGCAGCGTGACCTGAAGGAAGATTCAAAATGGCGGGACGGGAATTGAAGCGTGTTGCGGTGCTCGGTGGATCGAGGATTCCGTTCTGCCGCTCGCACACGGCCTACGCCGAGCTTTCTAATCTGGACATGCTGATCCAGGCGCTCGGAGGTCTCGTCGATCGCTTCTCGCTGCAAGGCGTTCACATCGATGAAGTGGTCGGCGGCGCCGTTGTCACCCATGCCAAGGACTGGAACCTTGCGCGCGAAGCCGTCATCGGCAGTGAGCTCGCACCCACCACGCCCGGCATCACCATGATGCAAGCCTGCGGCACGAGCCTGCAAGCCGCGCTGCAAATCGGCGCCAAGATCGCCACCGGCCAGATTGAATGCGGCATCTCGCTCGGCTCCGATACGACTAGCGACGCGCCCATCGTATTCCAGCGTGCCTTCGCCAAACGCCTTGTCGCCATGTCTCGCGCCAAGAGCTTCGGCGGCAAGCTTGCGGCATTTAAAGGAATGTCGCCGGCCGAGCTCGCGCCCGTTCCGCCGAATACCGGCGAGCCTCGCACCGGACTCTCCATGGGCGAACATTGCGAGCTGATGGCCAAAGAATGGGGAATCACCCGAGAGGCGCAGGACCTGCTGGCCTATGAGAGCCACAGTAAGGCGGCTGCCGCCTATGACGAAGGCTTCATGGACGACCTTGTCGTCCCTTGTGCCGGCGTGTTCCGCGACAACAACATCCGCGGGGAGATTTCCTTAGAAAAAATGGCTGAATTGAAGCCTGTTTTCGACCGATCGGGCACCATCACCGCCGCCAACTCCACGCCCCTGACCGACGGTGCCTCGACCGTCTTGCTCGCATCGGAAGATTGGGCCGAAAAGCGTCATATTCCCGTGCAAGCTTACTTAACGTTCGGTCGAACTGCGGCCGTGGATTATGTGGCGGGTGAGGGCCTCTTGATGGCGCCGGTCTTTGCTGTGAACGAACTGCTGAAACAGTCCGGTCTTGCGCTGCAGGACTTTGATTATTATGAGATTCATGAGGCTTTCGCCGCGCAGGTGCTGGCGAGTTTGAAGGCGTGGGAATCCGAGGAGTTTTGCCGGACGAGGCTGGGGAGGGACAAGGCCTTGGGCGAAATTGACCGCTCCAAGCTCAATGTCAAAGGCTCCAGCATCGCCATCGGTCATCCTTTTGCCGCAACCGGCGCGCGGATTATCCCAGTGCTCGCCAAGCTTTTGCAAGGTAAGCGCGGTGGAAGGGGTTTGATTTCGGTCTGTACGGCCGGCGGTATGGGGGTTGCGGCGATTCTCGAAGGGGTGGCTACGCAACCGGCACCGTCAGCTGCCGCAGCCAGCGGGATGGGCGCTTCTTAACCATGCGTTCCAAACCGAATGATATGAATGTTATAAAGGGCCGAAAAGGCCTATTAGGGGACAGGGGGCGAGAGGCAAACACGCACGGCGTCGCGGGCGCCGTGGATGACTTAGTGAGGAGGTGCTCATGAAGCATCGCATGTTCCTTTCGACGCTGGGCTTTGCGGCTCTCGCGTTCACTGCCACCCCATCTCACGCTGCCTCCGATCCTTCCGGCATCTGGCTGAACGACGTTGGCTCGGCCAAGATGGAAGTCACGAAATGCGGCAAGGGCATTTGCGCCAAGATCGTCTGGTTGAAAGACCCGAACGACTCTAAAGGCAAACCGCTGCACGACGTGCGCAATGAAATTACTTCGATGCGCGACCGGCCGATCCTCGGCATGCCGCTGTTCGGCAATATGAATCCGGCTGGCCCGGGTGTCTGGGTCGGCAACGTCTATAATCCCGAGGAAGGCCACGTCTATACCGAGGTGAAGATCACACTCGCCTCGAGCAAGACCATCGTGCTTCGCGGCTGCAAGGCTTGGCTGCTCTGCGGCGAGAAGGCCTGGACCCGATCGAAGCTCGATACCAAGCCGGAGCCCGAGGCGATGCCTGAGGAAAAGCAGATCGAGGCCAAGGCGACGCCGGCACCGGAAGCCCCCAGCGCTGCGGCCCAGCCAACGCCGGTGAGCGCGCCTGAGCCGAAGCCTCAAGCCAAGCCTGTGCATGAAATTCAGGCGAGCGTGGGCGGCGCGCCGGACATCAGCGATCCGCTTCCCGCCGCCAGCGTCGAAGCGAAGCCGCAAGCTTTCACACCGGAAGTGCCACGAGGCCACGACGCGCATGAGGGTTATGGCATTGTCACCACTTCGGCGGCGCCAGAACCTGCACCCTTGTTCAGCAGTCAGACCCCGTCCAGCATGTTCGCAATGACCGCCCATTCTGCGGCGGAGAAGGCTGACACCGACACCGACGATGCTAACGCTGAAGACGGTGCAGAGACTGCCCAGGTGCCTTTGCCCGCGCTAAAGCCCGAAGCGAAACCGAAGGCGCAAGCCCCTGTTGCCAATGGCACGAGTGCTCCGGTCCCGGTTGCTACCAAGCCCGCTCCAAAGCCAAAGCCAGAGACCACGGCTGAAGCCGATACGACGGTGGCGGCTGCTCCCGTCGCAAAACCCAAGCCTAGGGTGGAAAAGAAGAGAGAAGATCTACCCTGGCTGCAGCGTCCGTAACCGCCGGCACTCCCTAGGGCTAAGCCCGGTTGTAGAGCGCTAGACCCACGCGTGAACGGGGGCCAATCTGCTATGCTGATCGCGTAGCGGATTGCTCGGTATTTGCGATAGGTCACGTTTCGCGCTTCGGCTGCCAGCTATGCGCGGCCCGGAGCTCCTTCTTCGACAGCTTGCCGACCATGGTTTTCGGCAGCTCGTCGCGGAACTCGATCTCGGCCGGAAGCTCGATCTTGGAGAATCTCTCCTTGAGATACTCGATCAGCTCGCCTTCGCTTGCTTGTGAGCCTTCTCTTAACTTGACGAAGGCCTTCGGCGCCTCACCGCGATAGGGGTCTGGAATGCCGATCACCGTCACCTCGGCGACCGCCGGATGCTCGTAAAGCGCTTCCTCGATCCGGCGCGGATAGACCTTGAACCCGGAGCAGTTGATCATGTCCTTGATGCGATCGACGATGAACACGAAGCCCTCCTCATCCATATAGCCGACATCGCCAGTGCGGAAGAAGCGACCTGAGAACGACGCGTCGGTCTCTTCCTGCTTGTTCCAGTAGCCGGGCATGACTTGCGGGCCCGCGATGCAAACTTCCCCGACCTCACCGATTTGCATTTCCACCGAAGCATCGTCGAGCGAGCGGATCGAGATTTCAGTACCGGGCAGGGGAAGTCCGATCGAGCCTTCTTTCGGCTCGCGGTCGAGCGGGTTGCACGTCGCCACTGGCGAGGTCTCGCTCAAACCGTAACCTTCCACCAGATGACAGCCGGCCAGCGCCTCAAACCCGCGCTTCACCTCAATGGGAAGCGGAGCGCCGCCGCTCAAGCAGAATTCGAGCGAGCTGATGTCGTAATTGCTGATATGCGGATAACGCATGATCGCATTGAACAGCGTCGGCACGCCCGGCATGACGGTCGGGCGCAATTTCCCGATCAGCTTCAGCGTGTCGATCAGCTCGAACTTAGGCACGAGGATGATCTCCATGCCTTGAGTGATGCCGAGGTTCATGACCCCGGTCATGGCGAAGACGTGGAACAGCGGCAGCACGCCGAGCACGCGGTCGTTTTCGGCGGGCTTGCGATTCATCCAGGCCGTGATTTGCGCGGCGTTGATAGAGACATTGGCGTGGGTCAGCATCGCGGCTTTGGGCGTGCCGGTGGTGCCGCCGGTATATTGCAGTACCGCGATCGCGTCCGGTTTGATGCCAGGACGCTGGTAGCCTCCGTCGTTCGCCGTGAGCTCGGACTCTAAGACGATCTTCTGCCGTTCCGGCGATTTCTCCGGCGCGGCAAGCCGGGGACCGCGGGTAAGCTTGAGGCCTATGGCTTTAAGCTGCGGCAGCTGCGACGCGAAGCTTGCCACGGCGGCGTGCCGGAGCACCCCTCGTTTCAACATGGCCTCGATCTTGTCGAAGGTGAGCTCGAGATCGAGCGTGACCATGATCTCAGTGCCGCTGTCGCGGATTTGGAACTCGATCTCTTCGAGGCTGTAGAGCGGATTGAAATTGACGACGGTTCCGCCGGCCTTCAGCACCCCATAGTAAAAGACGGGCACCGTCGGGGCATTGGGGAGTAACAGCCCCACCTTGACGCCCGGTCCCACGCCCAAGGCCTGCAAGCCTTTAGCCACTCGATCGCTGAGGGCGCCGAGCTCTTGATAGGTGGTCCGCTTGCCCATGAAATAGATGCAAGGGCGAGGTCCGTGCGCCGAAACCGCCGAATCGAGCAAGTCGCCCAGCAGCTTCGGTTCGAAGCTCTGCTGCCAATCGACGCCTTTTGGATAGGATTTCAACCAGGGATGGGCAGCTTGCGGCTCCCTACCACCTTCGACACGTGTTGCGCGGGGCGAGCCCGAGACCTCTGCCATGCCATTGAACCTATTGGTATTCTACCGGCTGCCGCGACGCGTTATGGAATTGGCGCTCCTCAGAGGCATTTGGCCGCATATTCTCTTGTTCGCCGCCTGTTGCGAAATCATATACCACGCGGAGCGGTGCTCTGCCTCTGTCTACCCCTCTTTAGGATTCCAATGCGATGGTGGGAAGGACGAGGCACGAAAAGGCCAAAAAGCGCCAATTTTATTCGTAATGAGAGGATTGCTGTCAAATCGAATTGGGACAAGCGCCGGGTGGACTCGACCAGTTTTTAAGTCTATTTCAAGCCCCAGCTTGCCCTCAAATGGACCGCAACCTAGCTGAGGGACTATCGGACAAGGACCCCGTAAATCTGGGGGCAGGGAGAGCGATATGGATGATGTGGCTACCAAGATCATCGAGATTCTGCGCAAGAACATGAAAGACCCCTCGAAGGCTGTCACCCTTGAGACCCCTTTGAGCGAGCTTGAAATTGAGTCTCTTGATCTTGCTGTGATCGTTTTCGATATTGAGGATACCTTTGGCATCGAGATTCCCTATAATGCCAATGAGGAAGTCGAGGCCTTCGCGACGGTTGGATCCGTCGTCGATCGCGTTAAGAGCATCATCAACAGCAACAACGCAGCTGCCTGATCAGCCGCTTCGCTCGGGGCTTTCCTAGGCGCTTTAGCAATGGTCCTGGAGTAACGGGCTTATCAACATATGACACAGTCTAATGGTCGCCGGCGCGTCGTCGTCACGGGCAAAGGCGTGGTTACCCCTTTGGGAACCGGCGTTGGCCGGTTTTGGACCGCGCTCAAGAACGGCGAATGCGGCATCCGCCAGGTGCAGAGTTTCTCGACCGAGGAGCTGTACATCACCATTGCTGGTGAGGTGCCGGATTTCGATCCGAAGGAGAGACTTAAAAGCAAGGCGCTGATGCTTGCCGACAAATACTCGCAATATGCGGGCTGTGCGGCGCAAGAAGCCGTGGCCATGTCGAAGCTCGAGACGCCGATCAACGACCAAGACGCCTATCGTTCGGCCTGCATCATCGGCTCCGGCGTTGGCGGCCTGACCACGCTCGAATTCTCCTATAAGATGCTGTTCAAGGAGAATAAGCGCGCCACCCATCCGCTCACCCTTCTGAAATCTATCGGCAGTTCGGCTTCCGCCCATGTCAGCATCGATCACGGCATCAAAGGCCCGACCTTCGGCGTGGTGAGCGCCTGCTCGACCGCGACCCATGCCATCGGCTTGACCTATCGGATGATTCGCGAGGGCCTCGTTGATCGCGGCCTCGCCGGCGCGGCCGAAGCCTCGCTGAACTGGGGCGCGACCCGCGCTTGGCAGGCGATGCGCGTCTTGAGCCCCGACGGACTCTGGCCCTTCGCCAAGAACCGCAACGGCACGGTTCTCGCGGAGGGCGCCGGTATCCTGATGCTCGAAGAATATGAGCGCGCCAAGGAGCGCGGCGCTCCGATCTACGCCGAATTGATGGGCTACGGCATGACGGCAGATGCCGCCGACATGGTCAATCCCTCGATCGATGGTGCCTCCATGGCGATGCAGATGGCGCTCGACGATGCCAGACTCTCGCCCTCCGAGATCGATTACATCAATGCGCACGGCACCGCGACCATGGTGAACGACATCAACGAAACCAATGCCATCAAGCGTGTATTTGGTGCCGATGCCAACAAGCTTTCGATCTCCTCGACCAAATCCATGCACGGCCATTGCCTGGGCGCCGGCGGCGGCATCGAGGCCGTGGCGGCCCTGAAAGCCATGGAGGAGGGTTTTGTTCCCTGCACCTTGGGGCTCAATGAGCCGGACCCCGAATGCGATCTCGATTACACGGCGAATATCGGCAAGAAGCGCGCCGTAACCTACGCGATGTCGAATTCCTTCGCCTTCGGCGGCCTTAACGCCGTGCTGGTCTTCGGGCCGCCACCCGGCTAAACCACTTTTGTGGTGCGGATCCTCGGAAACCCTATCTTCCTGCTGCTTGCCGCGGTGGTTATCGGCTTAGGTGCCTATAGCTACGAGCATTGGGCACGCCAGGCGAAGCAGGAAAGCTCGGTTGGCGAATTCGCCAAGCAAGTCTTCCATACGCCATCTTCCTTCGTCGCCGGCAACAAAGACGGTGACGTGAGCGTCGTTGTGTTCTCCGACTACAACTGTCCCGACTGCAAAAAAGGTGCGCCTGACGTCGCCAAGCTGATCGCCAACGATCCCAAGATCAGGCTCGTCATAAAGGAGCTCCCCGTTCTTGGAGCGGATTCGGAGAGCGTCGCGCGATTGGCGCTTGCGGCAAAGAAGCAGGGCAAATATCTCGAGCTGCACGATGCTCTGTTCAGCGAGCCTGGCAGGATGACCCGCAATCGCGCGCTGCGCATCGCCAAAGGGCTCGGCATCAATCGGGCCAAGCTGGACAAAGACAGCGACAGCCGCTCGGTGTCTAACACGCTCGCGGAGAACAGGCGCCTGGCTCGCAGGTTAGGCATCAAGGGCGTGCCGTTCTACCTCGTCGGCGACCGCGTGATCGAAAGCGATTCCCCCGATCTCTATGCCGCACTGACCGATGGCGTCGCCGATATTCGAAAGAACGGCTGCCGCGGTCCGTGTTGAGTCCGTCGGTAGCTCTAGATCAGCCCCAATCCTCTGAAACTCGCATGGCCCTGCTTGCCGACGATGATGTGGTCATGGACCACGATGCCGAGATTCTTGGCCGATTGCACGATCTGCTTGGTCATTTCGATATCGGCGCGCGACGGCGTTGGATCCCCCGACGGATGATTGTGCACGAGCACGATCGCCGTCGCCGATAGCTCGAGCGCCCGCTTCACCACCTCCCGCACATAGACTGGCGTGTGGTCGACCGTGCACTCCTGCTGCACCTCATCGGCAATGATCGGATTGCGCTTGTCGAGGAACAGGATGCGGAATTGCTCCTTGGGCTCGAATCCCATCGATGCGCGGCAATAATCGAGCACCTGGCTCCAGGAGCCGAGCACCGGCCGCGCTCCAACACCTCCCCGCGGACAAGCCGGAGAGCCGCCGCCCGGACCAGTTTGAATTCGGTGATAGCCGCTTCGCCAAGCCCCGGAACTTCTTCAGAAGCTCGTCAGGCGCGTTCATCGCCTCGGCAAAGGTGCCGAACCGCGCCAGGATCACTTTGGCGAGCGGCTTGGTATCGCGCCTTGGCACGGCACGAAACAGCACCAGCTCGATCAATTCGTAATCGGGCAGCGCGTCGGCGCCCACGTCGCGAAAGCGTTTCCGCGAGCGCTCGCGATGTGAGAGATAATGTGGCTTGCCCGCGTCCTTGAAGCCCATCCGGCCGGACTCATTTCATCTGGAGGGGCGGCCGGTCCAAGCCTTGCGGTGAGGCGGTAAAGATCTGACAGCCGGTCTCCGTGACGCCGACCGTATGCTCGAATTGCGCCGAGAGCGAGCGGTCGCGGGTTACCGCGGTCCAGCCGTCGGACAGGATTTTAACCGACGCCCGGCCGAGATTGATCATGGGCTCGATTGTAAACAACATGCCGGGCTTCAGCGCCACGCCTTCGCCGGGCTCGCCATAGTGCAGAATATTCGGCCGGTCGTGGAACACGCGCCCCAATCCGTGCCCGCAGAAATCACGCACCACGCTGCAGCGCTCGCCCTCGGCATAAGCCTGAATGGCGGCTCCGATATTGCCTGTCGTGGCGCCGGGACGCACGGCGGCGACTCCGCGCATCAGCGCCTCATAGGTGACGTCGAGCAGCCGCTCCGCGGCGCGGGAGATCTTGCCCACGCCATACATGCGGCTT
>JANWJA010000076.1 GCA_025449615.1 Methyloceanibacter sp. | reverse complement strand
GGTGGTTGACGCCCGCAAGCGTCACCTGAAAGTCTTGTGCGTCGAGCTTGCGCGGTTTCGCAAACTGGAGGTCGATGATCTCATGGTGCACAAATTGCGCGTCATCGAGGAGACCGCGGAGGACGCTAAAGACTGGCTCGACAGTTGAGTCCAACTCAGTCTTCGCGGATGATTCTGCGATTCCGTGCCGGGCCGTTGTCGTGCCGGAAATAGCCGAACAGCGTTCGCGGCGGCCCGGTTTCCTTCACGACATCCGACATGCCGAGTCCGGGTTCGCCAAGCTGGGGATTGCCCGGCATGGCGATGACTTGGGAACCCTCGTTCATCAGCTGGGCGTTGGCCGGGATCGTGCCGAGGACGAGCGCGGCGAGGGCGCCGATCACCAACCCATAGGAAATGCGCGTCATTGCAAACTCCTGTCCATGTGGAAAACCTCGGAAGCGATGCTTCGGTTCCAGTCCTGGCGGCGTATAGACCGATCTCGTGGTCCGGCACGTCTACCCTCCCATGGGTTACGGGGCGCTAAAGTGATTCAATCAAGTTTGACAGAGAGGGATAAGAGAGATGTGGCTTAAGGCTTTACGCTTCGTCGCGGTGATGCTCGCCGCGCTCACCCTGGCGATGGGCATATGCCATCTGATGCAGCTGCCGTCGCGAATGACTTGGGACCAATATCTCTGGGTCGGCTCGACGGTGCAGGGCGGGCTCTATCATTTGTTCGGCTCGATCGGCGCGATCATCGGCCTCGTCGCCATCATTGTGTTGTTTCTCCTCGCCTATATCGTGCGTGAGCATGGGCGGCCGGGATTCAATTTCGCGCTCGCGGCTGCAATTCTTTATGCGTCTGCCTTCGCTTTGTGGTGGGTGTTGGTCTACCCGGCGAATGTTGAGTTGGCGACATGGGTGAACGGCCCGGTGCCGGCGGATTGGACGCAAGTCCGCTCGCGTTGGGAGTGGGGGCACGCCATCATTTCACTGGTGGAGTTCGCCGGCTTCGCCGCATTGGTGTGGTCGCTGCTTGAAGATACCGATCCTCAATCTCGGGCGGCGCCGGCGAAGGCTGCGTCTCGGAGCAAGCGTCGTCGCTCTTCGCGCTGAATGACAGCCGAAGCGATCAGAGGTGGATGGGGCGGCCATCTACAGCGAGGGCCGCTTCTTTCACCGCCTCGTTGAGGGTCGGGTGGGCATGGCAGATGCGCGCTAGATCCTCGGCCGAGCCGCCAAATTCCATCAAAACCACGGCCTCCGCGATCATGGTGCCGGCGTCGGCGCCGAGAATATGCACGCCGAGCACGCGATCGCTCGCGGCGTCGGCCAGAATCTTGACGAAGCCTTCGGTGGTGCGGTTCGCCTTGGCGCGGCCATTGGCGGTGAACGGGAACTTGCCGATCTTGTAGGCGATCCCGGCCTCTTCCAGCTCTTCCTCGGTCTTGCCGACAGAGGCCACTTCCGGCGCGGTGTAGACCACGGAGGGAATGGCCCCATAATTTACGTGACCGGCCTGGCCGGCGAGGATCTCGGCCACGGCCACGCCTTCCTCTTCTGCCTTGTGCGCGAGCATCGGCCCGTCGATCACATCGCCGATGGCGTAGATGCGGGGTACGTTGGTGGCGAAATGCGGGTCGACGACGATTCGCTTGCGATTGTCGAGCTTGACCCCGAGCTCGCCGAGGCCGAGACCTTCGGTGTTCGGAATGCGCCCGACAGCGACGAGAACCACATCGAAGCTCGCGGTCTCGGAGGCGCCGCCGCCGGCAGGCTCGAGGGTCACCTTGATGTCCGCGCCCGAGGCGTCGACGCTTGTCACCTTGGTGCCGAGCTTGAACACGATGCCTTGCTTGGTCAGGATGCGCTGAAATTGCTTCGCCACCTCGCCGTCGAGACCAGGCGCTACGCGATCGAGCATTTCAACAACAGTGACCTCCGAGCCAAGGCGCCGCCAGACCGAGCCGAGCTCAAGACCGATATATCCGGCGCCGATGACGAGCATGCGCTTCGGCACTTTCGGCAAAGACAGCGCTCCGGTGGAGGAGACAATGCGCTTCTCGTCGATCTCCACGCCTGGAATGCGCGCGATCTCGGAGCCGGTGGCGATGACGATATTCTTGGCTTCGAGCGTCTGTTTCGGGCTATCGGCGCCTGCTACCTCGATCTTGCCGGGCGAGGAGATGCGGGCTTGGCCGTGGATCGCATCGATCTTGTTTTTCTTGAGCAGGAAATCGACGCCTTGAACGTTGCCCTGCACCGCCTCGTCCTTGAAGGCGAGCATGGCGGGGAGGTCGAGCTCAGGTTTCACCTTGATGCCGAGATGGCCGAAATCATGTCCGGCTTCGGTGAAACGCTCAGAGGCGTGGAGCAGCGCTTTCGAGGGTATGCAGCCGACATTGAGACAGGTGCCGCCGTGGGTGGCGCGCTTCTCGACGACTGCGACTTTCATTCCAAGTTGGGCCGCGCGGATGGCGCAGACATAGCCGCCGGGGCCGGTGCCGATGACGATGAGATCGTATTGCATTAAGTCCTATTATCACTCATCGGGCGTCAGAGTCTCCTCGCCGAGGCCTGCGTCCCAAAGTCCCTTGAGGCTGCCGTCGTCGGCGAGCGCATAGACCACAGGCGTGGCGCTGCCCCACTCGACGGTGAGGAGATTGCCCTCGAGGGTGCCGGTGCCTTCGTAAGCCGAATCTCCCACCTTCCAGCTCACATGATATTCGTCGCCGTCCTTCTCGATCTCGACCGTGCCCTTATAGCCTTTGCCATCGGGATTGCGGCCCTCGACGCCATAGGCGCCTTCGGCCAGCTCGACCTCATCCGCCGCCGCCGAAGCAACAGGCTCGAGCGTTTCGCCGCCAGAGCCGTCGGCCCATTCGCCATCGAGGGTACCGTCCTTGGCGAAGGAATAGATCACCGGTTTGGTGTCGCCCCAGTTCACCACCAGCATTCTCCCGGCGAACTGCCCGGTGCCATGAAACACATCCTTGCCGATCCACCAGGTGAAGTCGAACTGGTCCTTGTCTTGAGTGAGGGCCACCATGCCGCGATATTTGCTGCCATTCGGATTGGTGCCGTTCACGCGGTAGATTCCGGCGAGGTCGGGCGTGCCTTCTTGCGCCGCAGCCGACGGGCGGCTGAGGCTGAGCAGAGCGCCTTGCAGCTTGCCGTGAACATCGACAGGAGCTTCCGGCTCCTCCGCAGGCTCTGGCGACGGTGCTTCTGCGGAACCCGCATCGGTCGGCCGGAAAACAAACTCGCCGAAATAGGTGGAAGAGATCCAGGGCGTCTGCTCGCCATGGGTGTCGACGTAGACGCCCTTCAAGGTACGCTTGAAGGTTTCCTCAATATTGAGATTGGGCTCCGTGATCGAGGTTGCGAGATATTTGGTGTAGGGGCTGTTGTTGCCCGCACCATCGAGCGCCACGGCGCCTGGCGATGTGGCGAACGACACGAACAGGCTTGCGCTTGAATCGATGCGCGACAGTCCCTTCGAGCCGTTGGGGTCGATCGGATTGTTGCGGCATGCATCGAGGATGATGATGTTGAGATCGTTCTTCGCCGCAGACATGGCATCGACAATCTCGGTTCCGGTCAGCGACTTGGTTTTGACGTCGTCGAAATCGGCGATCTCATTCCCGGCTGGAATAAGATAATTCTCGCCTTCGATCTGCGCGCCGTGGCCGGAGAAATAGAACAGGCCGACGCCACCTTTCGATTTCAGCTCATCGCCAAGCTCTTTGACGGCCTTCTCCAACTCTGCGTGGCCGGCGTTTTTGGCCAGGATGACGTTAAAGCCTGCCTCTTCGAGCGACTTTGCCACGGCGTCTGCGTCGTTGATGGGATTGCGCAATGGCGCAAAGGAATAGTCGGCATTGCCGATGACCAGGGCGGTGCGGGGCGGGGGCGCCTCGGCTTGGGCGATAGCCAAAGTGGCCGCCAGGGCGATGACATTGAGGCCTAAACGGAAGGTACGCATGGGTCTGAAACCTCGCTCGGGGATACCAGGTGAATTGCCCAACCCTGTACGCTTCCGAGGTTTAGATATTGAGAACGAGGCGCTTCGGATCCTCGATCGCTTCCTTCACGCGAATAAGGAAAGTCACCGCTTCTTTACCATCAACCAGGCGGTGATCGTATGACAGCGCCAGATACATCATCGGCCGCGCCACGATCTGGCCATCGCGGACCACGGCGCGATCCTCGATGCGGTGCATGCCGAGAATGCCCGATTGCGGGGCGTTGAGGATCGGGGTCGACAGCAGCGAGCCATAGATGCCGCCATTGGAAATGGTAAAGGTGCCGCCTTGCAGCTCGTCGAGAGCGAGCTTGCCTTCGCGGGCGCGGGTGCCGAAATCGGCAATTGCAGTCTCTATCTCGGCGAGGCTCAAACGATCGGCGTCGCGCAACACCGGTACGACCAGGCCGCGCTCGGTGCCGACGGCAACGCCAATATGGTAGTAATTCTTGTAGACGATGTCGTCGCCGTCGATCTCGGCATTGACGGCGGGGATTTCTCTCAGCGCCTCGACGCAAGCCTTGACGAAGAAACCCATCATGCCGAGCTTGACGCCGTGTCTCTTTTCGAACTCTTCGCGATAGTCGCGCCTGAGCTGCATCACTGCGCCCATGTCAACGTCGTTGAACGTTGTGAGCATTGCGGCGCTGTCTTGGGCTTCCTTCAGCCGCTTGGCGATGGTCTGGCGCAGCCGCGTCATGCGGACGCGCTCCTCGCGGATTTCGTCTCCGGATGCGACAGGCGCGCGCGATGCGGGTGCGGGCTTCGGTTTCCGTTCGCGGGCGAGCATGGAGGAAGCGACCTGCTCGACGTCCTGCTTTAACACTTGCCCGCGTCTGCCGGAGCCTTCGACGCTGCCGCGCTGCAAGCCGCTCTCGGCGAGAAGCTTCCGCGCCGCAGGCGAGGGCGGCATGTCGTTGTCGCTCACCTCTTCGCGCGGACTCGGCTCGCGTTCGAGGGTGGTTGGTGTTGTCGGAGCTGGTTGGACGATTGGTGCAGGCTTGCTAGTGACAGATACTGGCGCCGGAGCCTTGGCACCACCTTCGGCGATCGACCCGAGCAGCGACCCGATGGCGACTGTGGTGCCGGAGGGGACGGCGATTTCGCTCAAGATTCCGGACGCCGGCGCCGGAACCTCGACAGTGACCTTGTCGGTCTCGAGTTCGACCAGAGGCTCATCCGCCGCGACCTGGTCGCCTTGCTGCTTCAACCATTGGCCGACAGTGGCCTCGCTGATGCTCTCGCCGAGGCTCGGCACGCGGATCTCAATGGCCATGGCCGGATTGTCCCTAGGGCAGTCTTGTCTTTAACGCATGATCTTATCCGAAAAGTCTGCAACTTTTCGGGATCATGCTCTAGCCCAATGCCTCATCAAGCAAATTTTTGAGTTCATGCAAATGCTTCCGCATCAGGCCGGTGGCCGTGGCCGCCGAGGACGGGCGGCCGGTATAACGGGCACGTTTGTGCTGAGCTCCGATGTGACCCAGCACCCATTCGAGGTTGGGCTCGATGAAGCTCCAAGCGCCCATGTTCTTCGGTTCCTCCTGGCACCAAACCATCTCAGCATCGCGGAAGCGTGACAATTCTTGGATCAGGGCCCTCGCCGGGAAGGGATAAAGCTGCTCGATCCGCAACAGATAGATGTCGTTGAGGCCCCGCTTCTCGCGCTCCTCATAGAGATCGTAATAGACCTTGCCGGAGCATAGCACCACGCGCTTGATCTCCGCATCCGGCACCAACTTGATCGGCTCATTGGCGAGGAGTTGCGCATCATCCCAGAGGACCCGGTGAAAGCTCGATTCCGGTCCAAAATCCTCGAGACGCGAGACGGCGCGCTTGTTGCGAAGCAGGGATTTCGGCGTCATCAGCACCAGGGGCTTCCGGAACTGGCGGTGAAGCTGGCGCCTGAGCACGTGGAAATAGTTGGCGGGCGTGGTGCAGTTCGCGATCTGCCAATTGTCCTCGGCGCAAAGCTGAAGGTAGCGTTCCAGCCTGGCCGAAGAGTGCTCTGGGCCCTGGCCTTCATAGCCGTGCGGCAAAAGAAGAACGAGGCCGGACATGCGCAACCATTTCCGCTCGCCGGAGGAGATGAACTGGTCGATCACCACCTGGGCGCCATTGGCGAAGTCGCCGAACTGCGCTTCCCAGAGCGTCAGCGCGTTTGGCTCGGCGAGGCTATAGCCATATTCGAAGCCGAGCACGGCCTCCTCCGAGAGCATGGAGTTGATGACCTCGAACTCGCCCTGGCCTTTGGCGATATGCCGGAGGGGGGTGTATTTCTTCTCATTGACCTGATCCATCAGCACCGCATGGCGCTGGGAAAAGGTGCCGCGCTCCGAATCCTGCCCGGAGAGACGGACTTTGAAGCCCTCGACCAGAAGCGTTCCGTAGGCGAGCGCCTCCGCCGTCGACCA
Source organism: Methyloceanibacter sp. (assembly GCA_025449615.1). Next base: position 8,070 of record JANWJA010000076.1, on the reverse strand, counting down.
ATCGATGCCGGCCCCGTCTTCGATGGCCTTGCGGCGCGCGGCGAAGATTCGAGTAATGGTCTTGTGCGGGGTGAAGCTCTTCGGGATGTAGGTGATCTTCCGGCCGACCTCGTGCAGGACGCTGAGATCAACGCCGGTCAATCCACGGCGTGCGCCTTCCTCGGCGTGACCAATGCCAGACCATTTGCCGTCAAGCCAATCGGCGCGGTTCGGACGATAGGTCTCGCCCGCGGCGAACTCCTCCTCGAGGCGGCCGCGGAAATCCGCCAGCATGCGGTCGACTTCTTCGCGCGTCACCAGTCCCTCTTCGACAAGCTTGGCGGCGTAGACCTCGACGACAGACGGATGCTCGCGGATGCGGGCATACATCAGCGGCTGGGTGAAGGCAGGCTCGTCGGCCTCGTTATGGCCGTGGCGGCGATAGCAGAACATGTCGATGACGACAGGCTTGCCGAAGCGCTGGCGGAACTCGATCGCGACCTTGGTGACATAGACCACGGCTTCCGGATCGTCGCCGTTCACGTGAAAGATCGGCGCGTCGATCATCTTGGCGACATCGGACGGATAGGGCGATGAGCGAGAGAAGCGTGGCGCCGTGGTGAAGCCGATCTGGTTGTTGACGATGAAATGCAGCGAGCCGCCGGTACGGTGACCGCGCAAGCCGGAAAGGCCGAGACATTCGGCGACCACGCCTTGGCCGGCGAAAGCGGCGTCGCCATGCAAGAGCAGCGGCAGGACTTCGCGGCGCTCCTTGTCTTGCAACTGGTCTTGCTTCGCCCGCACCTTGCCGAGCACGACGGGGTCGACGCTCTCGAGGTGCGAAGGGTTGGCGGTGAGCGAGAGGTGAACGTTGTTCTGATCGAAGGAGCGGTCGGAGGAAGCGCCGAGATGGTATTTCACGTCACCCGATCCCTCAACGTCTTCGGGATGGGCGGAGCCGCCACGGAACTCATTGAAGATGGCGCGATAAGGCTTGCCCATGACGCTCGCGAGCACGTTGAGCCGGCCGCGATGCGGCATGCCGATGACGATCTCGCGCAAGCCCAACTGACCGCCCCGCTTGATGACTTGTTCGAGCGCTGGCACCAACGACTCGCCGCCGTCCAGCCCAAAGCGCTTGGTGCCGGTATATTTGACGTCGATGAAGCGCTCGAAATGTTCTGCCTCGATCAGCTTGTTGAGGATGGCCTTCTTGCCTTGCGGGGTAAACTGCACCTCATTGTCGGCGCCTTCGATGCGGTCCTGGATCCAGTGCCGCTGCTCCGGATCCGAAATATGCATGTACTCGGCGCCAATGTGCCGGGCGTAAGTGCGTTTGAGAATATCGAGAACTTGGCGGAGCGTGCCAAATTCGAGACCAAGGGCGCCCCCGATGTAGATCGGCCGGTCGTAATCCGACTTCTTGAAGCCGTAGGTCTTGGGCCGCAGCTCTGGGTGCTCGCGGCGCGTGACGAGATCCAGCGGGTCGAGCTTGGCGATGAGGTGGCCGCGGGTCCGGTAGGAACGGATCAGGAGCCGGGCGCCGAGCGTATCGCGCGATGCGGCGAGCGCGGTCTCTTGGTTGAAGGCGGGAGGGGCGGTTACCGCGAGCGCGGTGCCGTTCTTCTTGCTCCAGGAGGGTCCACGCGCTTCGGCGAGAACGTCATCGGCCGCGTCGCCGAGGCTCGCGAAGAAGCTCCGCCATCCCGGATCGACCGAAGCGGGGTCGTCCTGGTAGCGCGCGTAAAGCTCGGTGAGAAAATTGGCGTTGGCGCCATGCAGGAAGGACGTCAGCGCAAATTCGTCGTTCCGTTCATGCCTGGTCATGCTTAGTTCAACCTTGCCGGTGTACTTAACTTGCAACCGGCGTGCCGGGCAAAGACGGCGAGGATGGGGCGCCCGGCGCTGATCCCTATGTAATATTTCCGCGAGGCTTATTCCAAGGGGAGGCGAGGAATGTCATTGACGATCCTAGCAGCAAAGCTTGCCTCATTTTTATGCGCTCTTTGTGTCAGGCGGAGTTGAGCAGCTCTTTCAGCGTGGTGCCGAGCGCCGCGGGGCTCGGCGAGACGCGGATGCCTGCCGCTTGCATGGCCTCGATCTTGTCCTCGGCCTTACCTTTGCCCCCGGAAATGACAGCGCCGGCATGGCCCATGCGGCGGCCTGGTGGGGCGCTGATGCCTGCAATAAAGCCGACGGTCGGCTTCTTTTTCTTGGCTTCCGTAAGGAACGCGGCAGCCTCCTCCTCGGCGCTGCCGCCGATCTCGCCGATCATGATGATCTGCTCCGTGGCGTCGTCGTCGAGAAAGAGTTTCAAGCAATCGATAAAATTGGTGCCGTTGACGGGGTCGCCGCCGATGCCGATGCAGGTCGACTGGCCGAGGCCTGCGGCTGTGGTCTGCGCCACGGCCTCGTAAGTGAGCGTGCCGGAGCGCGACACGATGCCGACCGAGCCAGGCCGGTGAATATGGCCCGGCATGATGCCGATCTTGCATTGACCTGGCGTGATGATGCCGGGGCAGTTCGGCCCGATGAGGCGGGTATTGGTCCCGCACAGCGCGCGCTTCACCTTGACCATGTCGAGCACGGGAACGCCCTCGGTGATGCAGACGACAAGGGCAACGCCGGCGTCGATAGCTTCGAGGATGGCGTCGCCGGCGAAGGCCGGGGGCACGTAGATGACGCTAGCATCGGCGCCGGTCTCGCGCACCGCCTGGTCCACGGTGTCGAAGACGGGGAGGCCCAGATGTGTGGTGCCGCCTTTGCCGGGGGTCACGCCGCCGACCATGCGGGTGCCGTAGGCAATGGCCTGCTCGGAATGGAACGTGCCTTGCGCACCGGTAAAGCCCTGGCAAATGACGCGGGTGTTCCTGTCGACGAGAACGGACATTAGCTGCCTTTCACCGCGGCAACGATCTTCCTCGCGGCGTCGTCGAGATTGTCGGCGGGGATGATGTCGAGGCCGGACTGCGCAAGGATCTCCTTGCCGCGCTCGACATTGGTGCCTTCGAGGCGCACCACGAGCGGCACGGTGATATGCATCTCGCGGGCCGCTGTGACGATACCCTCGGCGATGATGTCGCAACGCATGATGCCGCCGAAAATATTGACGAGAATACCGTTCACGTTGGGGTCGGAAAGGATGATCTTGAATGCCTCGGTAACGCGCTCCTTGGTTGCGCCGCCGCCGACATCGAGAAAGTTCGCGGGCTCCGCGCCATAGAGCTTGATGATGTCCATGGTGGCCATGGCGAGGCCAGCACCGTTCACCATGCAGCCGATGGTGCCGTCGAGTTTCACATAAGAGAGCTCGTGCTTGGAGGCTTCGACCTCGGCGGGATCCTCCTCATCGAGATCGCGGAGCTCCGCGATGTCGGTATGACGGAACAGCGCGTTATCGTCGAAGGAGATCTTGGCATCGAGGCATTGCAGCTTGCCGTCCTCGGTCACGATCAGAGGATTGATCTCGATCAGGCTCGCGTCCTTGTCGACGAAGAGTTTGTAAAGTCCCGCGAGCAGCTTGGCGCATTGCTTTGCCTGATCGCCGGACAGTCCGAACGCAGCATTGATGATCCGGGTGTGAAAGGCACTGAGCCCAGTCGCGGGATCGACGTCGAGGGCGAGGATCTTCTCCGGCGTTGTCGCGGCGACATGCTCGATATCAATGCCGCCCTCGCTCGAGGCGACAAAGGCGATGCGGCCGGTGGCGCGGTCGACCAGCAGCGACAGATAAAGCTCGCGCGCGATGCTCGCGGCGCGCTGCACAAAAATGCGGCGGACGACGCGGCCCTTGGGACCGGTCTGCGGCGTGATCAGCGGCTTGCCGAGCATGCGCTCCGCTTCGGAGCGCAACTCTTCGATGCTTTTGACCAGCTTGACGCCGCCGCCCTTGCCGCGGCCGCCGGCATGGATCTGCGCCTTCACGACCCAAAGCTTCTCGCCGAGATCCTTGGCGTGAGAGGCAGCCTCGTCATGCGAAAAGGCGACCTTGCCTTCGGCAACGGGAACGCCATAGGCGTGAAGCAAGGCCTTCGCCTGATATTCGTGGATGTTCATGGCTGACTAATTCGACGGTGGGAAGCTCGCCCTACATAGCATCGCTTTGATCGGGCGCGCCACCACGGTATCGCGCCACAAAATTGCCTTTTTCTCAAAGAGAAAGATTATTTCGCATCATTAAATTTTTTTATGAACCCCCTTGGCGCTGGAGGAGGTGACACCATATTCGCGGTGGTTTTGCAATTCGAAAGCACAACCATGTTCAGGAGCGATCAAATGCGGTCGCGGCGTCAAGGTTTTCGGACGCCGGATCATTAGAAACCGCGATCGGCTGACATAAAAAATGCACGTTTGCCGGCGAGGGGCTTACTACCTTCGGACGGCGAAGGCATTGGATTCGCTTACGGTTTTTCAAGATGACTTGGCTTGGGAGGGCCGCATCATGAGAGGCAGTCTTGGAATTTGGCTTTGGCAGGTTTGTTCCCGGCATGGATTTGACCGCGACCGCGGCAAGCGCGGACCGGGTCGACAGGCGTCGATCGAGGCCCCAAACAAGTTTCCCCTGAATATCAAATATTTCGCGGCACTCAATGTCCCGCTGAGCCGCGTCCGGCGGCGGCGCGAGCCATAGGGGCCAACGCTGGTTCTGACTTTCGACGAGGAAGGCGGCACCGCGCGGGAGTGCATCAATTTAAGGCAGTTCAACCTTGGTTCGTGCCTTGGGAGGTTGCGACATGGCAAATGGCATTCAGATTGGTCCGTCAGGCAGTCCGGACATCGACGGCGTGCTTTGGGGTTGGTGCTGGCAAGCAAATCAGCCGAACTTTCACACACTGCTGACCGTTAGTTTTCCGACAAGCACCGCGGCCTATCTCGGCTACACTGCCGTCAACGGCTTCGAAGCTTTCAACGACAAGCAGTTAGCCGCGGCGAGCAAGATCCTCGCCATGTACGACAATGTCTGCAATGTCGATTTCATTCTCAGCGCAGATCCTGCCGCAGGCAATATACGATTGGCCGAGATGACTTCTATCGACGTCGGCACTGGGCCACACGCCTTCCCTACCGCCTACGGGATCGCCCCAGATCCGAACAACGCTCCTGCCTTTGCGCATGGCGATGCTTGGTTCAACCACAAGTATTATAACAATCCTGTCCTGGGCAGCTTCGCCTTTGCCGCCGGCCTCATGCATGAGATCGGGCACACGCTCGGGCTCAAGCATGGCCATATGGCGCAGGACGTGCAGAACGCGAGCGGTGCTTACGTTTACACAAATCCGTCGCTGCCGGCGAACCACGATTCTTTCGAATATTCCGTGATGACCTATCGTGGCTATCCTGGCGCCTCGATCAAGCACGGCATCACGGCGAAGGAATTTCCGTCCACTCCGATGCAGGACGATATCGCGGCGCTGCAATATCTGTATGGAGCGAATTTTGACTATAACTCCGGCAATACGGTCTACACGTTCAGCTCCAAGACCGGCGCCATGTCGATCGATGGCGTGAGCCAGGGCGCGACCTTCCACCACAAGATCTTTTTGACGGTGTGGGACGGAGGCGGCAACGACACCTACGACCTCTCAAACTATAAAACTAACGAAGTCATCGATCTCAATCCGGGAGCGTGGTCGACGCCATCGAAAGCGCAGCGCGCCGATCTCGACCTATTCCACCCCGGACACCATATGGCGCGCGGCTGCATCGCCAATGCGTTGCTGCTCTACGGCGATCCGCATGGGTATATCGAGAATGCCATTGGCGGCAGCGGCAACGACAAGATTTACGGCAACGCTGTCTCCAACGCACTTTTGGGGGGCGGCGGCAACGACAAGATCCATGGAGGCGACAGCGCGGATGCTCTTGTCGGCGGGAGGGGTCGTGACATCATATATGGCGACGCAGGCGCCGACGATTTTATCTTCACCGCGGCAAGCCAGAGCGGTAGCGGAGCCAAGCATCACGACTCCGTCATGGACTTCAACGGGTTGGAAGGCGACCTCATCGATCTGTCGGGGTTCGATGCCAATAGCCGTGCCGCAGGCTTGCAGCATTTTGACTTCATCGACATTCAAGCCTTTGACCACACCGCCGGCGAGCTTCGTTTCGCCAATCATCTGCTGCAAGGCGATGTCAATGGCGACGGCAAAGCGGATTTCGAGGTGTACCTCAGTACCGTTTTGCTCTTCTCGTTCGACCTGAAGCTGGAATAGAGTTTTCTAACTAGTTGGCGAGGCTTGGCGCGATTTTCTGGCAGAGTTCGACCAGCGATTTGACGCCCTCGACCGAGTTCATGAAAGCATCGCGCTCGCTCGAAGTCAGCTCGAGCTCGATGACACGCTCGACGCCTTTGGAGCTGATCACGATCGGCACGCCGGCTTAGAGGCCTTTCACGCCGTATTCGCCATTGAGATAGGCGGCGCAAGGAAGCACACGCTTCTTGTTCTTCAAATAGGATTCGGCCATCTCGAGCGCCGCGGCGGCCGGGGCGTAGAAGGCGGACCCGGTCTTCAACAGGCCCACAATCTCGGCGCCGCCGTCACGGGTGCGTTGCACGATCTCGTCGAGGCGGCGCTGGGTGATCCACCGCATCCGCACCAGATCCGGGAGCGGGATGCCGGCCACGGTCGAATAGCGGATCAAGGGCACCATGGTATCGCCGTGGCCGCCCAGCACCATTGCGCTCACATCTTTCACCGAGACATCGAATTCTTCGGCGAGGAAATAGCGGAATCGCGAGCTATCCAGCACGCCCGCCATGCCGACCACCTTGTTGCGCGGCAGGCCGCTCGTCTTCTGCAACGCCCAGACCATCGCATCGAGCGGGTTGGTGACGCAGATGACAAAGGCATCGGGCGCATATTTGCGAAGACCGGCGCCGACCTGCTCCATGACTTTGAGGTTGATCTCGAGCAGATCGTCGCGGCTCATGCCGGGCTTGCGAGGGATGCCCGCGGTGACGATGACAACGTCGGCGTCCTTGATCTCGGCATATTCGTTGACGCCTTTGAACTTGGCGTCGAAACCTTCGACCGGGGCTGCTTGCGAGAGATCGAGCGACTTGCCTTGCGGAATGCCGTCGACGATGTCGAATAAAATGACTTCGCCGAGCTCCTTGATGCCGGCGAGGTGGGCGAGCGTGCCGCCGATTTGGCCGCCGCCGATCAACGCTATACGGTTCCGAGCCATCGCATCCCCCTGGGCCTGTTGGCGATCCGCATCTGGCCCGCTTTTAGGCCGGCCGGGCCTTTGGTTACTGGCAATCGAAGCCTGTGGCAAGACTCGGTGCAAAGCTTGCAATTCGTTGGCGGTCCGGCTTGCGGGGCGTTAGATTCGGGCCCGTGCAGGCGCTGGAGTATCGACATTGAGCAAACAGCCGAAGGCCCCAGTAAAACCCAGCGATAGCACCGCGATCGAGGAGAAAATCGAAATCAACGGCCTTACGCTGTTGGTCTGGGGAGTGCGGCTTTCCGCCTATTTCCTCGCTCTTGGCGGTATCGTGCTGTTGGCCTACGCGGTCAAAGGCTTCGGCACCAATCCTGCCAAATTTCCGCTCGGCTTCCGGATCGATCCGGTCTTGGCCTCGATCTACCTGGCGCTGGGGGCCGCCGGGACCCTGATCGGGTTCTTCATGCAACGCTTCGCGCTTGGCTTCGTACCGGTGTTTGCCCTGGTCATGACCGCGCTCGCGCTGTTGGGAAGTTTCGGCCCGGAAACGCTGCCGATACAGCTTTCCCTCCGCGACACGATCTTCCACTGGTGCGCCGCCGCGCTCGCCTGGGCGCTCTGGATCTATGCAAGAGGGCAGGCGCAGAAGCGGCTCGACAGTGTTTGACGATTCTGACGCATCATCTTGTCCGAAGTCTCGCAACTTTTCGGGACGATGCTCTAAGGCGCCGGCACTTCCGTCGTCACCGGCTTGTCCTTCGGCTTGATGCGCACGGCGAACAGTTTCACCGGAACATCGCCATTGTTCAGGCCGCGATGGACGACGTTCGGCTCGAGATATTCCGCTTGGCCGGCCTCGATGTCCTTGGGCGGCTGGCCCGCCCGCTCGAAGGTCAAGGTACCTTCGATGATATAGGCCATCTC
>JANWJA010000075.1 GCA_025449615.1 Methyloceanibacter sp. | reverse complement strand
CGATCGCCGACCAGGCCCGCACCATCCGCATCCCCGTGCACATGATCGAGACCATCAACAAGATCGTGCGCACCTCCCGCCAGATGCTGCACGAGATCGGCAGGGAACCCACCCCGGAAGAGCTCGCCGAGAAATTGGCGATGCCGCTGGAGAAGGTGCGCAAAGTCCTCAAGATCGCCAAGGAGCCGATCTCGCTCGAGACCCCGATCGGCGACGAGGAAGATTCCTATCTCGGCGATTTCATCGAGGACAAGAACGCGGTGCTGCCGATCGACGCCGCCATCCAGTCGAATTTGCGTGAGACCACGACGCGGGTTCTGGCCTCGCTCACGCCGCGCGAGGAGCGCGTGCTTCGCATGCGCTTCGGCATCGGCATGAACACCGACCACACACTGGAAGAAGTCGGCCAGCAATTCTCGGTGACGCGCGAGCGCATCCGCCAGATCGAGGCGAAGGCGCTCAGGAAACTCAAACATCCTTCGCGTTCGAGAAAGCTTCGCTCCTTCCTGGACAACTAGCCTTTAACCCCCGGGCTTGATCCGGGGGTGAAGCACCAGAGCCGCAGCCGGAAACTTCGCAGCTTCCTGGATGACTAAGCCTCAGCGCGGCCCCCCGGATTCTTTACGCTACCGCTCTCCGCTTGCTCCTGCCTGCGGCCAAGGCGAATCGCGCTAAGATCCCCTCGAGTCGGCGAAAGAAAGTGATCCTCATGTTCAAGACCTGGATGGATTTTGCCTTCGACGCCGCGCGTCTCGCGCAGGAGACCCAAGAAGTGATGGCTTTGCGCATGATGAAGCTCGCTGCCGGCGGCAGCGCGAGCCGCGCCGAGGCCGAGCGCATGGTGACGGAGAAGAGTGCCGCGGCGGCCGAGGCGTTCGGCACGCTCGCCTTTGGCGGGTCGCTGCAGAAAGTGATGCGCCGCTATCGCACCCACGTCCGCGCCAATAAAAGGCGGCTGACGCGGAGCTGACCGAGTTGAGGAAGCTCGGAAGCCTCCTCAACTCAGCGCGTGATCAGCCTTAGAACTGATCGCAAGTTCCCCGCGGCCAGTCGCCGAGCGGGTGGGCGCCGCAATAGTCGTAGCCGTAACCCGCGCCGCCAACCGTGCCGCCCCAATAACGACCGCCGCGATAGACGTCATCCATGACGCGGCCACCGCTGCGCGCGAAACCGCCGTCACCGCCGAAGCCATGACCGCCGCCGCCGCCGCGCCCCACCAGGACAGTCAGTCCCGATTGGTCGGTCAGGGATGCTGCTTGGGAAGCGGCTGCACTCACGACCAGGCCGAGCGCGAGTACGCAAGATGATAGGGTGAGATGTGACATGGGGGGCCTCCTTTTCGGAATCACGCTCGCAGACGCCGAATTGCCGGCGCGCGCGGCGTGAGAGGCAAGGCTGCCATTTCAGCCTATAGGAAGACTGAAGCGGCCACCGGCAAAATGCCGCGAATTTTCGCGAAGCGGTGGATGAGGCTTGGTCTCCTTCGATTTTTGGGAGGCAACTTTTTGCGCGCCTCCGGCGTTGCTGAGGAGTAAAATCGAATCTCAATCAAAACGGAGGAAACATCGGATGCGCGCACTGCTTATTGCTCTCCTCATCGGCGCCGTCACGCTGCCGGCCTATGCGGTCCAACCGGTGAAGGGCGCGGTCAAAGGCACCGGCGCCGCGGCGAAGGGCGTGGCCAAAGGCACCGTCCAGGCTGGGTCCGGCGTGGTGCGCGGCACCGGCACCGCGGCCCGTGGCGTAGGCCACGGTGTGAAATGCGTCTTTACGCTCGGCACCCGCTGCTAACCCCGTTGCTCACCGAGGACTCTGTCATGCCCGCGCCGGCGGGCATCCAGTAATCGCGGCGGGTAACGAATACGACGAGCGTCGCCACGTACTGGATTCCCGCTTTCGCGGGAATGACGCAAGCGAATCGCGGTAATGTCTCCGACGACAGGGGACGCATCGACCATGCCCTATATCCCGATCGAACAGGCAATCGCCGCCTGCAAGGCCGCCGGGAATACCATGGTGCCCGGGCTCAAGCCCATCCAGTCCGATCTCAAGCGCGAGACTTCACTGATCGGGCAGGCTTATCTCAATTACATCTACCAGAACGACATCGCGAACGAGCATTTCTGTCAGGCGATGCTTCTGATGCACGCGCAAGTGCCGAAGGCAACGCCGAATCCTTATGTCGCTTTGTTCGAAGCGAGAAACGCGGGCCCGACGCTTGCCGCACTTGCCGATGTGCAGCTCTGTTTCGACTACGCCATCGCCCGCACGGATCCGCCGAGAGCGAAAGTCGAAGCGTCCGTGGCGACCTTGAAGGCCATCGTGAAATAAGGCTCTCTTCTGGGCTGCGGCCAGCTCGTTCAACCAAATCCGAGCTTTAATGCGCCGATTTCCCTGTGCGTCTCGACGAGGCGCCCCACTCTGATCATTTTGCTGCCAAAAAACTGGTCCAGCGTTTTGCTAGACGAGAACCTGGGACACGCGGCGCGATTCGGGTTCGCTGAACTAAGGGAACCGCATCACGTCAATCTTCGTTGGGGAAATTACCGAGGGAACTTTCAGCGTCTGTGAGGAAATGGCCATTGCCGGCTTTGGCTTGGCGCCGTTTCATCGATGTGGTTTCGCTGCATTCGTTCGCGGTCCGGTCGGTAGCGTCAGGAATAGTGGGGAACGGAAGCTCGCGAATCTTCTCTGTTGGTGTTTTGCGTCGGAGCGATTCGACAACGGGGAGGGGTCGGTAACAGACCAGCAAGCGCATGGTGCAATTGAAGCTCATCTCGCAGACAGAGCAGGCGGCTGGCGACAGCCGCATCGGGGAAACCATCAAGAGCGGTCCGTCACCCGTCGCGCCACGCACCGCGTCGGTGCGAAACGTGGCAAGCGCGATGGAAGAATGGAAGAATTCATCGCGCCTCGGTCAAGCGCCGATTGCCGCGCCGATCGAGCCGCCGAAAGTCACGCCCGAAGCGGAGGCGAAGCCGGCCACGCCCGGCGTGACTTTGACCTCGGGGCTGAAACTCCTCATCGCCGCGCTCATTCTCGTGGCGCTCGTGCCGAGCCTCATTCTCGGAACCATGGTCTGGCTCGGCAGCAGCCATCCACCTTCACCGCAAGCCACGACGCCAGCGCCGAGCGAGTCAGGCCTGTCCCCCGTGCTCACCACGCCCGCAACGATCGAAGCGTCGGCCGGCGAGGAGATCGGCTTCCCCATCGCGCTCGACGGCACCGACGGCGTGCCCGCCCGCTCCATCATCGCCATTGCCGGTCTGCCGCGAGGCAGTACCTTCTCCGATGGGCGCCCCTATGGCGAGGCGGAATGGAATCTGCGCTCGGATCAGATCGGCGATCTGCGGCTCATCTTGCCCGAGAGTGCGAACGGCGAATCCAAACTCACCATCAAACTCATCGCGCCGGATGATGCGGTCATCGCCGATTCCGAGACCATACTGAAAGTTACCACGCCCGCGCCGGAAGACTCTGTGCCCGCCGACAACGAGATCACGACAGGGTCCATCGCCGACAATGAAAGCGCCGCGACAGCCGCGCCTGTCGAAGCCGCGGTTGCGCCAACCGAAGAAGCGGCGCCCGCGCTCCCGGAAGAGCCCGTCGCGCCGCCAACCCGCAAGCCGGAGCAAGCCGTCAAGCCCGAGCAGACCGAAACCAGCGACACCGCGACCGACGAGACAAGCGGCGACTCTGTCCAAGTCGCGGATTTCGTCAATCTTCGCAACGGTCCCTCCTCGTCGTCACGCATCATGGGCGTGCTGGCGAAGGGCGTGAAGGTGAAAGTCTCCGACCGGAAGCGCGGCTGGCTGCAAGTGACCAACCCCGAGACCTCGGAGCAGGGCTGGATCTATGGCGGCTATATCGAAGGCGCCTCGAAATCTTCCCGCGTGAGGCGCGCGTCCCGTCTCGCCGCGCCCGCCGCGCAATCCGATCAGAACTCGGAAGGCTTCTGGTCGAGCGTCGGCAAATGGTTCAGCTCCGAATGAGTCACGGAACCGTCGCAGAAGCTTTGAGTCACTGAAGAGTCGCAGAAGCGTCGAGTGGTTGTTAAAGACCGCGCCCATCCTCCGTCGCGATTCGACGGAAGGTGCTGATGGCGGGGAAGCAAAGCGGCCTTCGATTGACGCGGCGGCGACTGCTGGCGGGCGCCGGCGCATCGGCGGCGGTTTCCATGCTCGGCGGCATCCGCGGGCCTTACATCAGCCGCGCCAGCGAGCGGCCGCTTATTACTCACGGCATTCAGTCCGGCGATGTCTCGCTCGACTCCGGCGTGGTCTGGGCGCGCGCCGACCGCCCGTCGCGGATGCTGGTCGAAATCGCGACCACCGACAGCTTCGCCGAGATTCGGGACGCGATCGCCATCGACGTGCTGCCCGAGAGCGATTTCACCGGCAAAATTCTGCTCGAGGATCTTCCCTCGGGCGAGGAGATTTTCTATCGCGTCAGCTTCGCCGATCTTTCTGCGCCGACGATTCTCAGTGAAACCCAGATCGGCCATTTCCGCACCGCACCCGATGAGCCCCGCGACATCACCTTCGTCTGGTCCGGCGACACGGCAGGCCAGGGCTGGGGCATCGACGAGGCGCGCGGCGGATTTCGGACCTACGCGACCATGTTACAAAATCGCCCGGACTTCTTCATCCATTGCGGCGACAACATCTACGCCGATTGCCCGATTCCACCTGAGCTCGCTCTCCCCAATGGCGAGATCTGGCGGAACCGCGTCACCGAGGAAAAATCCCGCATGGCGGTAGAGCTCGCCGACTATCGCGGCAACTACAAATATAATCTGCTCGACGAAAACGTCCGCGCCTTCAACGCCGAGATCCCGATCCTCGCGCAATGGGACGACCACGAAGTCGCCAATGATTGGGTCCCGGGCGAGATTCTCCCCGACCACGCCAACTTGAACGCGATGCTGCTTGCGGCGCGGGGGCGGCGCGCCTTCTGCGAATTCATGCCGATGCGGCAGACCCTCGCCGAGACCGGGCGCATCTACCGGAAAATTTCCTACGGTCCTCTGCTCGATATTTTCCTGCTGGATATGCGGAGCTATGCGGGACCGGGCGCCGCTCCCCGGATGAGCGCGGCCGGTTCAGCCGGTCATGTCCTCGGGCCAGCGCAACTCAAATGGTTCAAGCGGGAAATGTTGGCCTCGACCGCCACGTGGAAAGTCATCGCCGCGGATCTGCCGCTCGCCATGATCGGCGCCGAGGCGCAAAGCGAGGAGGAGCGGCGCGGCGCCGAAACCGAGATCGCCGATCTCCTCGCCTTCATCAAGCATGCAGGCCTGGCCAACCTGGTCTGGATCACCGCGGACATGCATTACACCGCCGCGCATCGTTACAGTCCCGACCGCGCGAGGTTTCAGGATTTCGATCCGTTCTGGGAATTCGTTTCCGGGCCGCTCCATGCCGGCACCTGGGGGCCGGCGCCGCTGCCTCAGACCTTCGGGCCGGCGGTGATGTTCGCCAAGGGCTGCGATGCGGACATGCGCGACAATCTCGCGCCCTGTTTCGGCCGGCAATTTTTCGGCCATGTCGCCATTGATGCCGCGACGGAAGTGATGAGGGTCACACTGAAGGATGTTGGCGACCGCGATCTGTGGTCGACCGAGATCGAGCCCGCGGCGCCGCAGCCGGTGAAAGAGGCACGAAGGGTGTGATCGCCGCGCACGGCCGCGTAAATAGGTACGGAACGGCTTGGCTCCGAGGGCGTTATCTCCTCACATCAACTCCGAGGAGATCCCCAATGGCCACTGCCAACCAAACCTATCGAAGCGCTGCCAATTCCAACACAGGCCGCCAGGCCGGCGAAGCCGCGAGAGACATTCGCGACACCGCGCGGCACGTCGGCGACGACGTCAGCGATTTCGCCTCCGACCTGTCGCGGCAGGCCGGCCGCCAGTTCAGGCGCGCGCGGAGTGCGGCGTCCGACGTCTATGATGAGGCGCATGAGCTCGGCGTGCAGAACCCGCATGTCAGTCTCGGCCTCGCGGCCGCCCTCGGCTTTTTGCTCGGCGCCTATCTGATGGGCCGGCGTTAAACTCTTTTTTGAAAGGAGCGATCATGTCCGGACTCTGGGTATGGCTCACCGAGAAGGGCAAGGCGAATTGCAAGCCCGTGCGCGACGAGGAATTGGATTGCGAGAGCACGGCGTCACGCGAGCCAGAGCCGCGCAACACGGAGGACGCTATGAATCGCGCCACGGACAAATGGGAGGAGCAGGGCGATCGCGCCGACCAGGATTATTATCACGTGCCGGGCGCCGGCAATCGGGCCGACGAATCGAAGGCTGCGAGCGAGTCTGCGGTGAAGGCAAAAGGGCGCAAGCCGAAATCGGAACGGCCCGGTCCCGTCTAGCGCTCAAACAGCGAAGCGGTAGCGCAAAAAAATCTCGCGCAATAAACAATCACCCCCGGAGCGTTCGCTCCGAGGGTGATGGAAAAGAAAGATGCGGTCTTCTTTTCGAAGCCGACAGACTATTTCGCGTCGTCGGTCTTCTCGTCGTCCAGCTCTTTCAGCTCTTGGTCGTGGCCGCCGGGCTTCGCAGGCGCGGTCGTGATAACGCCTTCCGGGGCAGGAACCTTGTTCTGCTCGAGGTCGATGGCCTGGTTCTCGCTCGAAGAATCATCGGCGGCATAGGCAAAGCTGGCGCCGGCGATAACGGTAATGGCAATGGCTGCAAAAGTCGTCCGAAGCATGATCATCTCCATATGAGCCGCCCGCATCAGCCACTCTGGCCCGATCTCTTCAGACGGCGGCAACATCCATGCCACGCGGATCGAAAAATAGGCTTAGTCTGTCTTGTGTAAATTGTTTCGAATTTTACAGATTCGCGCCTGAGCCATCCGCTTGGCTCGCTCAGAACACGCCGGACAGATTGAACTTGAAGGCAACGTCCGAGGTGGCTTCCGTGATGCCGAACAGCGCGCCGAGCGCGACGCCCCAGATCTTCTCCTCGCCGACGCCCGTGACGTCGTGGAATTCCTGTGCGCTCCATGGCCCGAGCTTGAGATAGATCACCGGGCCGATGCGATGCTCCTGATCCTGGAAGCTGCCGGCATGATCGAGGTCAGTAATCTTGCCGTAACCTTCCACGCCCAGCGACACGCGGTCGGTGAGCCGGTGCTTCACCTGCCATTTGGTCTCGAGCGCGGTGATGTCGCTGGAATTGAGATCGTGGACGAAAAATGTGTCGAGCGTGGCGGAGATGTCATGGCCTGAGAGCTTGGCGATCGGCCCGAGCAGCATTTGGTCTGGGCTGCCGTCCTGCAAGCTCATCTGATACAGTGAACGGATGGCGAGCGCGAAGCCTTGCCCGTCCGGCTTCAGCAATTGGTACTGCCCGCCCACCTCGTAAGTTTCGGCTTCCAGGTTCTCGCCGATCTTCTGCTGCAACAATCCGAGGGTGAGGAAGGCGAGCCGGTCGGTAAGCCCGTAATAGAGTTCGAGCTCGTGCCCCTGGTCGAGCTTCTCGACCGTGCCCGGCCCGGCATAGAGCGCGCCGTGATCGGCAATCTCGCCCTGGCCCTTCACCACCTCTGGTTGGGCCACATGAAATTGTGCAGCGGCTGGTCTAGGCAACACGGCAAGCCAAGCGCCAAGGACAACGGCAAGCAGGAGTCGCATCCAAGCCGCGCCACGCATCGATCGCCCCCCTCTCAAGCTTTGAGGGTATTGGCCAACGCCACCGAAAAAAGCGAAATGTACCGACAATCCCCCGAATATCCGGCTACGACTTGAACAACGCCAAAGCTTCGTCTGCCAGAACGCCGCCGGTAATGCCAATGTCGGCGAAGGGTGTCTGTTTCGCCACCTCAGCGCAAGGGATCATGATCTGCACGATCTTGGTCGCGAGCTGGTCGACCGAAGCGGCAAAAACTAGGCGGCCAATGCCGCACCACATAATGGCGCCCATGCACATCGCGCAAGGCTCGCCGGAGGTGTAGAGCGTCGTGCCTTTCAGTTTCTCCGGCCCATATTTGGCAAGGAAGCGGCGGATCGCGATCATCTCGCCATGCGCCGTCGGGTCGTGCTCTTGGATGCCGAGATTGCGCCCCGCCATCAGCACCTCGCCGTCGCGTACAATCACCGTACCGAACGGAAAGTCGCCCTCGGCGGCTTGCGCAATAGCAAGCTTCATCAGCCGCTCGTCTTCTTGCGTCACCGGCGATTGCACTTCCTTGGCGAAGGCGCGTGAGGCGATCGGCAGCGTCGCGGCGCCAAGCGCGCCGACCACGATCGTGCGGCGGGTGAGGGACCAGCCCTCCTCTTCACGTTTTGCCATCGAAATCCTCCTTTGAAGAGATCGCTCCTCGCAAATTTGCTTCAGGATTCGTAAGCTAGCTCGCGGCCGCGCCGGGCGGTTGCTGCGGATAAGTCGGGCCCGGATGCAGGAGCGAGATGGTCGCATAGGCGCCGACGAACGAGCCCGCCGCCGCGAACAGCACATAGAACCAATGATGGGTGTAGTTGATGACCGCGAATGACGACAGCAAATACCAGATGCTGCTCCAGCTCGCGGCCGGTAGCCGTCTGCGCTTGATCACCGCGTTGGTGAACATCACATAGACCGCGTCGGTGCAGGCGGTCGCGGCCACGACGGCCGCTGCGATCAAAGGCTCGATTGCGAAGTCGGGCATGGGCGCGGTCCTTGGGCTGAGGCGGCAATACCGCCGATCATAGCCGATAAGGCCAAGCGCCGCCGCTCACATCACGATGGTGAGCCGCCTCGAAGCGCGGGTGATGCCGGTATAGAGCCAGCGTTGCCGGCTCTCGCCGAAGGCGGCCGATTCGTCGAACAGTACGACGTCGTCCCATTCCGAGCCTTGCGCCTTGTGCACCGTGAGCACGTAGCCGTAATCGAATTCATCGTAGCGCTTGCGCTGATCCCAGGCGACGTCCTCGATCTTGGCGGTGAAACATTCTGGCCGCACCGAGACCTTGAACGGCTTCGCCGTGGCGCTCTCCTCCGGTCGCACCGTCAGCTTGACGATGGGGCTGCCGCGTCCGCGCGTCGCCACCTCGAACAGCCCACCGTTGAGCAGGCCTTTGCGCTTGTTATTGCGCAGACAGACCAGCTTCTCGCCGGCGGCAGGGAGGCTGCCCTCGATGCCGCGCCGGAACCGCAAGCGAGCATTATAGGTGCGGCGCGTATGGTTGCGCCCGACCAGAACTTGATCGGCCTCCATCACGCGTGACGGATCGAGATCCTCGCGCGCCAAAACTTCCGTCGCGCCGCAACTCTGTTTGCTCAGCGTTCTTCCCGAGCGCACCTCCATCGACAGGCGAATGATCGGATTGTCCTCCGCCTGGCGATGCACCTCGGTGAGCATGGCATCGGGCACGAAGTCGGTGAAAAATCCGGCGCCATTGACCGGCGGCAATTGCGCCGGATCGCCGAGCACGAGCAGCGGCACGTTGAACGACATCAGATCCCGGCCGAGCTCGGCATCGACCATCGAGCATTCATCGACGATGATCAGCTCAGCCTTCGAGGCTGGCGCATCGTCCCAGAGATCGAATTGCGGAACCTGCTCGCCGCTCTCGCGCGCCCGGTAGATCAAGCTATGAATTGTCGAGGCGCCCACGCAGCCTTTGTTGCGCATCACTTGCGCCGCTTTGCCGGTGAAGGATGCAAACAGCACCTTGCCGTCCACCCCTTCGGCGATATGCTTGGCGAGCGTGGTCTTCCCCGTGCCGGCATAACCGAACAGCCGAAAGATGCGGGGCGTCCCGTTCCGCCCCGGTTTGGCTTTGAGCCAAGAAGCCACTGATTTCAATGCGGAATCTTGGTGCGGCGTGAAGATGGTCATGGAGTTACCGCCCCGAAAGTCGTTCTTATTATGTTCTCACGGGGCGCCCGAAGCGTCAAGGCGCCGATCGATCAGAAGCCTGTGCCTTCATGCGCATGCTAGCAAGCAAGTGCGAGGCCTATTTCACCCTCCTCAACAAGCAAAAGGCCATGTTCGTCCTCGCCATCCTGAAGGCCATGAGGCGCAAGAGCGCTTACTTCAGTTCCCACGTCACGCTGACCTGCATGCTCACGCTTTCCGTCCCGGCCTCGATCGGCACCGGCGCGGCAGAAGCCATTGGCGCCGCGGCGCGCTTCTCGAAATAAGGCTGATAGCCGCCTTGCTCGCTGATGGTCACCACCGGCCCAAGCTCGGCGCCGGCGGCGTCGGCATAGAGTTTCGCCTTGGCGATGGCGTCCGCCATGGCGAGCTTCCGCGCCTCGTTCTCCACGCCCTCGCGGTCCGCCACGCCGAAAGCGATGCCGCCGATCGAGTTCGCCCCGAAGCCCACGATCTTGTCCAGCACCTCGCCGAGCTTGGAGATGTCGCGCAAGGTGATGAACACGGAATTGGTCACATGATAGCCGACGAGCTTGGCCGGCTTGCCGTCGTCGCGATCGTCGTAGCGCGGCTCGACCGAGAAATTCGTGGTTTGGATGTCCTTAGGCTCGATGCCGGATTGCTTCAGCTCCTCGATCACGCGCGTCATCGAAGCCGTGTTCTTGGCGAGCGCATCCTTGGCGATCGCAGCGTCGCTTTCCACCCCGGTCGAGATCGAGACGATGTCCGGCGCCAATTTCACCGTGCCGGTGCCGGAGAGCGAGATGGTCCGCTTTTGAGGCTCATCATCGGCGGCCAGGGCAGGGGCGAAAGCGCCAAGCGAGGAAAGGAGATAAAGCGCGATAAGCCCGGTCTTTTTGCTCAATGCCATGGGGGTCCTCGAGAGTGGGAAGCGGCTTCTGCCTGTTCGCATAGAGAGAAAGTCTGCTATGAGGCGGAAATTAGGAGGCGGGGCCGTGATTCCCGGCCTTTTCTCTATGTCCTGTGGGGCCCGTAGCTCAATTGGTTAGAGCCGGCGGCTCATAACCGTCTGGTTGGAGGTTCGAGCCCTCCCGGGCCCACCACCCTACGCCTTTGGCTTCGGGTGGCAGGCCACCCCCCTGTCAAAACCCATAGCCCAGCAGCTTGATCTCGGGCTGATACCACTTCGCTACTAGCGCCCGCGTCTCGTCATTATACATCGCGTGATAATCCCGCGCGGAATCGCGGTCGCGTCCGACATTGGTGCGTGGCACCTCTATCTTGCGGCTGATGCCCGCAAGCTGCAGCGCCTTGTTGAGATCGTCATCCAGGCTCTCATATCGCCCGATGAAGTCGAGCGCGGGGGCGCCGTCGATCGTGTAGAGCTGGTAATTGTCGACATAAGCGCGGCGCTTATTTCCCATGAAGCGCTCGAAGTTCGGGCGCCACCGCTTGGACTTAGTCTTGTAGAAATACCAGGAGACCTGCCGGTCCCAGGGATTGCGGTCGAAGGCGAATTTGAAATAGCTCTCCCAGATCTCCTCGCCGACATAGGTGCGAACGCGCCAGGCCGGCATGTGCTCGTAATAGCCGACACTTCTGTGATAGTAGCGCTCCGGCCTCCCGAGCAGTTTCCGCCACAGCGGACGTTGCGGTTTCAGCTTATGCTCGATGCGGAAATTCTGCGGCGGCCGACCCTTTCGGTCTTCCTCGCTCTCGGCGCGATAGGGCGTGATCACGTCATCCGGTCCGCACAGCTCCGACAACGCCGCCTCGATCGCGGTGCCCGCCGTCTTCTTGGTCTTAATGAAGATGAATTTATGCGCGTGGGAGATGATCATTTCGGGCTTTGCTCATGACCCCCACCCCGACCCTCCCCCTTGCAGGGGGAGGGAGCTGCCGTCGCATGCTGAATCGCTCTCCCCCCGGAAAGGGGGGAGCAGGAGGGGGGGTCGGATTTCGGTTCAGCACCTAATACCTCAGAACTTGTAATCGAGCAGGGCGATTTCGCGCGCGTACCAGTCGCCCACGATCTTTTTTGTCTCCTCATCGTAATAGTCCCGATAGGGCTTGGAGTCTTTGCGGAACGTGGTCTTGGCGCGCGGCAACGGCGCCTCATATTCGAGCCCGACCTGCGAGAGCGCGTGCGCGAAATCCTCTTTGAGATTTTCAAAGCGGCCGAGGAAATCGACCGTCACCTCGCCATCGAGCGAGTAGATCTCGTAATTGTTCACCTTCGCGCGGCTGTCCTTGTGAATGAACTCGGCGAAAGGCGGCGGCGTGTCCTCGCGCCGATAGCGATGGTGATAGAACGACACCTGCCGGTCCCAGGGATTGCGGTCGAAGGCGAATTTGAAATAGCTGTTCCAGATCTTATCGTCGTTCAGCAGTGCCCGCGCTTCAGCCGCAGGCATATGATTATAGAAGCCGTAATCCTCTGCGGTGAACTTGAACCAGCGGCGCTTCAGCAGCGGGCGAGGGGAACCCCACCAGGAATGTAAGCGCCAATTCTGCGCGCCGCGTTTTCCGATCCGTTGTGCCTCGTCGATCTTGGTCAGCGGCGTGACAATGTCCTCCGGCCCGGCGAGATCCGACAGCGCAAGCTCGATGCTCGTGCCCGCCGTCTTCTTCGTCTTGAGGAAGATGAATTTATGCCGATGCGAAACGATCATGCTCGCAACGTCCCCGTTGACGGCGAAAAAAATCTTATTCGAAGAAGCGGCGGAATTTTGGATGACGATATCACGACACTCTCGACAGACTTAATTACTGAAAGGGCAATGGCTGAGT
>JANWJA010000074.1 GCA_025449615.1 Methyloceanibacter sp. | reverse complement strand
CAGGCGACCGGCATGCGGGTCACCATGTAGTAGCTATCGCCGTCCTGCTTGGGGCCCTTCTGCACCCGGATGTCCATCAGGGTCAGCTTGTCGCCCTCGGGCTTAAGCCAGAAATCGATGGCGTATTGCTTCTTGGGCACGTCCTTGTCGTGGAAGATGGCATTGGCGAACCAGCCATAGCCTTCCATGCCGCGCACGATCTTGATCTGCTCGAACACGAGGTTGAGATCGGTGTCGAGCTTGGGATCGTGAAACACGAAAGCGCCGTCCTTGGAGCGCTCGGCGATCACCTCCGCGACCCGCTTGTTGACGTCATCCTCGGTGAATTCCTTTGCGCCGGCGGCCTTGGCGGTTTGCTTCGACGCCAAGAAATCTTTCGCCTTCTGGATGTTGCCGGCCGGGTCCTTGAGGAACGCCTCTTTCGAGGCGTCTGACGAGAAGCAATAAACGTGTCCGTCGGTGTCGGTCCAATTCACCGAGCAGTCGGTCTTGACCGTCTGGCCGGAGGCGAGGCCCATGGTGCACTGATCGTCGAACTCGCCTTTGACCGGAGCCGCCGACATCGCTTGGGTCGCTGCGGGGGCGGCGGCGTCCTCGGCGATGGCAGGGGCGGCAGCCAAGCAGAGAGCGGCGGCGACGAGAGCCGCACGCGCCGGCCAGATCAGGGATCGGCCCGGGGGGAGTATTGCCATTGCTTTGCTTTCTTTGGGCGTTGTGGATTTGCTCTTCTGGCCGCTCGGGCCTGAAGCCCGCACAATAGGAGAACAAACGTCAAAGCGGCTATCAAAATGCCGTTACGAGGCGGTCACCGGTTCCGGCGGGCGCGGATAGGCGGGCAGTAACCAGTCGGGGCGCGTCGGCTTGACCCTTGGGGATGCAGACCCCTTATTAGCCCTGTCAGCAGGCCGGATGGCCGCTCCGCCCTCAAGTATCTTGCGTAGAGCGGGGAGGAAAGTCCGGGCTCCATGGAAGCACGGTGCCGGATAACCTCCGGCGGGGGCGACCCCAGGGACAGTGCCACAGAAAGCAAACCACCCAACGGATCGGAAACGGACCGAGGGGCAAGGGTGAAAGGGTGCGGTAAGAGCGCACCGCGTCCTTGGCAACAAGGACGGCACGGCAAACCCCACCGGGAGCAAGACCGAATAGGGGCGGCGCGGGAGCGGGAGACCGCTGCCAGTCGGCTTTCAGATCAGCCGCCCGGGTTGGTTGCAGGAGGCGCCTCGCGAGGGGCGCCCCAGATGAATGGTCATCGCCCCTCACGGGGTACAGAACCCGGCTTATAGGCTTGGTGACATGCTACGGCCGGCGCGCGGGTGACTCTCGCGCGCCGGTCTCCAATTTTTCGGGGAGGGGTCTCGGCCCGACTGCAACTTAGCGCCACGCCTACGCGTTCTAGAGGCAGAAACTGACACGCGAAAGGAGACTGCCATGCTTGGTTGGGCATTAACCTTCCTGGTGATTGCGCTGATCGCAGCCGCTCTCGGCTTCGGCGGCATCGCCGGCGCTTCCGCGGGCATCGCTCAGATCCTGTTCTATATCTTCCTGGTTCTGCTGCTGATCTCGCTGGTCATGCACTTCGTCAGAGGGACGGCACGTTAGCCTCGAGCCACAGGGAAACGACAAGGCTGGCGTTCCTTTCGGGCGCCGGCCTTTTTGCATTCAACGACCCGTCTCGAGATTAGGCTAGGTCGAAGCGATCAGCATTCATCACCTTCGTCCAGGCCGCCACGAAGTCCTTCGCGAACTTCTCCTTCGAGTCCGCGCAGGCATAGACCTCCGCAATCGCCCGGAGCTGCGAGTGCGAGCCGAAGATCAGATCGACACGCGTGCCGGTCCATTTGAGTTCTTTGGTCTTGCGGTCGCGGCCCTCGTAGACGCCTTCCGCGCCGGAAGAGGCCTGCCACTCCGTGCTGTTGCTGAGCAGATTGAGGAAGAAGTCGTTGGTCAACGTCCCCGGCTTCTTGGTGAAGACGCCATGCTTGGAGCCGCCGGCATTCGCCCCGAGCACGCGCAGGCCACCGACCAGAACCGTCATCTCAGGCCCTGTTAGCGTCAGCAACTGCGCGCGATCCACCAAGGCCTCTTCGGGCATCATGAACTGCCGTTTGTCGCTCAGATAGTTACGGAGGCCGTCAGCACGCGGTTCGAGCGGGGCGAAAGAGTCGACGTCGGTCTGCTCCTGCGACGCGTCCATGCGGCCCGGCCTGAAGGGCACCGTCACGTCGATGCCGGCATCCTTCGCGGCCTTCTCGATGGCGGCGCAGCCGCCGAGAACGATCAGGTCGGCAAGCGAAACCTTCTTGCCGAACTCCTTCTGAATCGCTTCGAGCTTTTGCAGGACCGCCTCTAGTTGGGCCGGCTGATTGACCTCCCAATCCTTCTGCGGACTGAGGCGAATGCGCGCGCCATTCGCTCCGCCACGCTTATCGGAGCCGCGGAACGTTGACGCCGATGCCCAGGCCGTCGAGACGAGTTGCGACACCGATAGGCCCGAGGCGAGAATCTTGGTCTTCAGATCGGCGATGTCCTTGTCGCTGACGAGTTCATGATTCACCGCCGGGATCGGGTCTTGCCAGATCAGCTCTTCCTTCGGCACCAGCGGGCCGAGGTAACGCATGATCGGGCCCATGTCGCGGTGCGTAAGCTTGAACCAGGCGCGGGCAAATGCGTCGGCCAACTCATCCGGATGCTCGTAGAAGCGGCGCGAGATCCTCTCGTAGACGGGGTCGAACCGCAGCGACAGGTCCGTGGTCAGCATGGTCGGCACGTGCTTCTTCGACGGGTCATGCGCGTCCGGGATGGTGGCTGCCGCGCCCTTCGCCTTCCACTGAAAGGCCCCGGCCGGGCTCTTCTCAAGCTCCCATTCCTGCTTGAACAGGTTATCGAAGAAGTGATTGCTCCACCTCGTCGGCGTTTGCGACCAGGTAACTTCGGGACCGCCTGTGATCGTGTCCGGCCCGAAACCCGTGCCATATTTGCTTTTCCAGCCGAGGCCCTGGTCCTCAAGCGCACCGGCTTCGGGGTTAGCACCGATGAATGACGGATCGCCCGCGCCGTGGGGTTTGCCGAAGGTGTGGCCGCCGGCAATCAGCGCGACAGTCTCCTCGTCATTCATCGCCATGCGGCGGAAGGTTTCGCGGATATCCTTGGCCGCCGCGATCGGGTCCGGTTTGCCGTTCGGGCCTTCCGGATTGACGTAGATCAGGCCCATTTGCACCGCGCCAAGCGGCTCCGCGAGCTGGCGCTCGCCGCTATAGCGTTCGTCGCCCAGCCACGTCCCCTCGGGACCCCAGTAGAGCTCTTCGGGCTCCCAGACATCAGCGCGGCCGCCGGCGAAACCGAACGTCTTGAAGCCCATCGATTCGAGGGCGACGTTGCCGGTCAGAATCATGAGATCGGCCCAAGAGATTTTCCGGCCGTATTTCTGCTTGATCGGCCACAGCAACCGGCGCGCCTTGTCGAGATTGGCGTTGTCCGGCCAGCTGTTGAGCGGCGCGAAGCGCTGTTGGCCTGCGCCGGCGCCGCCGCGGCCGTCGGTAATGCGGTAGGTACCGGCGCTGTGCCACGCCATGCGGATGAACAGTCCGCCATAGTGGCCGAAGTCGGCCGGCCACCACTCTTGCGAGTCCGTCATCAAAGCACGCAAGTCAGCGATCACGGCGTTGAGGTCAAGGCTCTTGAACTGCTGGGCGTAGTCGAAGTCCTCGCCCATCGGATCGGAGAGGTTCGAATTCCGATGCAGCATCTCGATGCTCAGTGCATCCGGCCACCAGTCGCGGTTGGTGTGTCCGTGGCTGCCGCGGGTGAACGGGCACTTGCCCGCGCTCTCGTTAGTTTTTGCGTCCATGGTTCTCTCCGGTCGGACTCTGTGAGTGGCCTTAAATATGCGCAGGGAGGCCGCACATTGCTATGCGCCCCATTATAAGGGCAAATCGTATTTGCCTATGAGGATGATAAGTAACGCTGATCTTCGGGGAGGGTCGGCTCAGCCGCCGATAAAGCTTTCGAGCAGCCCTAGCGTCGCGGCCGGCTGCTCCTCCTGCGGCATGTGCCCACAGCCTTCGACCAGCCGCAAGGTGGAGTTGGGCAGAGTGCGTCTCAATCTGAGGCCCACCTCGAACGGCACGATGCGATCGTGATCGCACCACAGGATCAGCGTCGGCAGCTCGATGGTCTTGTAGCGTTCCGACAGCTCAGCAATGCCGTCGGGCATGATCTGGCGCGCGCTGTGGATCATGGCGTGCTTGCCGGCCGCGGTCTTGAGCGGGGCGGCATACGTCTCGACCTCCTCGGGGTCGATCTTGCTGTCGTCGAGATAGGCGATGCGCAGCGCCACCCGCGTCTGCACCGTGGGCGGCACCATGCGCACGCCGAGCTGCGAGACGAGCGGCACGTCGAGCAGGCGGAAGAACACCGGGATCTGCTGCGGATAGGCGATCGAGTCGAGCAGCACCAGCTTGGCGATGCGCCCCTTCAGCCGTTGATCGGCTTCGAGCGCGAGCATCAGCGCCACGCCGCCGCCGAATGAGTGCCCGACCAGCGTGAGGTGGTGGAGATCCTTTTCCTCGATGAGCTGGGCCAAAAGATCGGCCTGATCGAACACCGAATAGCGGCTGTCGAACGGCTTGTCCGATTGGCCGAAGCCTTTGAGGTCGACGGCTATGACTCTGTGGGTCCGGGCGAGTTCGGGCGCGATGTGGCGCCACGTATAGGTGCTTGCACCGAAGCCATGGATCAGCAGGACAGGGGAGCCGTGCCCCGCGTCTTCGTAATAGAGCTTGACCGGGGCATCCACGGGACCCAGCCGCGCATAAGGTCCGTCCGCGGCGTCACCGGCGCTGAGCCCGCAAGAGCCGAGCGCAAGCGCGATGGCGGCAAGGCCGAGCGTCGCCTTCAGCTGTCTCGTGACCATGCACCCTTAGACCCGCGGGGTCCCCTCGTCGCGATCAGGAACAGTGGCGCGACCTCTGCTCCGCTGCGGCCCTCTTTGCAAAGACCGCGCCCCCGCGAATCAGCAGCGGAAATGGTGCAACCCCGTTCGTTTGCCGTTGTAACCCGCTTCGCCCGCAAGCGGCAATCGCGGCGGTTAACCAAAAATGAAGGCGACGGCACTCGAATTACCGCGCTTTCTCGTGAGCAACTCATGTACTCCCAGGCCTGCTCCATTGACGCCCATAAAATCCCATGCTATCCCATCATTGCCCGTTCGGTGAGTAAATGGGAGAGGCTGGCCGCGCTCCTTAGAGGCCACGGGGGGATCTGCGCCGCCTCTCCCATCATTTTTCGGGCAGGAGCCTGCACCTCCAGCTTTTGAATTTGTCCCGTGTCGGCTCGGGTGTGTGAGGGGGAGATGGACCAGTTTGTCTCGACTTTCACCAACAAGATCGACATCAAGGGCCGCGTTTCGGTCCCCGCTTCTTTCCGCACAGTTCTCGCCAAAGACGGCCTCGACGGCATCTACTGCTATCCCTCGCTCGATGCGCCGGCGCTCGATGCTGGGGGCCAGCGGCTCATCGACAAGATCAACGCGCTGGTCGAGGACCTCGCACCGTATTCGGACGAGAAGGACCAGCTCGCCACGGCCTTGTTCGGCACCAGCGAGATCCTGTCCATCGATCAGGACGGACGCACCATTCTGCCTGAACGTTTGCGCGCGCACGCCGGCATCACCACGCACATCACCTTTGTCGGGCTCGGCGAAAAATTCCAGCTGTGGGAGCCGAAGCGTTTCGAAACTCATCTCGCGGGGGCGCGCCAGAAGGTGCGCGATCTCCGCAAGTTACTCGGCGCGGGGCGCCGCGGAAGCGGCGGGCCAGAGGGAGCACGGGAATGATGGCGGGTCGCGGCAGCCCGGCTGCCGTAGGCGGACCGGCCCGCCACATTCCCGTGATGCTCTCCGAGGTTCTCGCGCAGCTTGATCCCAAGGACGGCGAGATCATCGTCGATGGCACCTTCGGGGCGGGCGGTTACAGCCAGGCCATCCTCGAGTCAGTCGACTGCAAGATCATCGCCATCGATCGCGATCCCGAAGCCTTTCGCCTGAGCGGAGAGTTGGCGACAGCCTATCCCGGAAGGGTGCTGGCGGTGCTCGGCCGCTACAGCGAGATGGTCGAGCTCGCCGCGAGCGAAGGTTTCAACTCCGTCGGGGGCGTCGTGCTCGATCTCGGCGTCTCCTCGATGCAGCTCGACGAGCCGGCCCGCGGTTTCTCCTTCAGCCAGGACGGCCCCCTCGACATGCGCATGGGGCAGGGGGGCGCTTCGGCGCGCGACATCGTCAACAGTTTGGGCGAACAGGAGCTTGCCGAAATTCTCTTCAAGCTCGGCGAGGAGCGGCGCTCCCGCGCCATCGCTAAGGCCATCGTCAAGCGTCGCGCCGAGGCGCCGATCGCGACCACCGCGGAGCTCGCCGATATCGTCGCCGGCGTCCTCGGGCGCACACGCGAGGAGAAGAAGCACCCCGCCACCCGCACTTTTCAGGGCTTACGGCTTTATCTCAACGAGGAGCTTGACGAGCTCGCCCGCGGCCTCTCCGCCGCCGAGCGTCTGCTGGAAGCAGGCGGCCGGCTTGCCGTCGTCACCTTTCATTCGCTCGAGGACCGGATTGCCAAGCGGTTCTTCGCCAGCCGGAGCGCGCCGCCGCCGCGTGCCTCGCGCCATCTCCCGGAGGCGGGAGGCGAAATTCCCGCCCCGAGCTTCCGGCTTCTTAACCGGCGTCCGGTAGAACCGAATCAGGCCGAGATCAGGCGGAATCCTCGGGCCCGCTCGGCACGCCTCAGGGCGGCGGAGCGCACCGGGGCTCCCGCGCATCCTCTCGACCTGGCCGCGCTCGGGGTGCCACGGCTTGGCTTTTACATGTGAGGGTCGACTTCAGTCTGCGAGTTCAAAAATGCTGCGTTTCGTCAATATCTGTCTCGTGCTTGGCCTCGTCGCGCTGGCTTACGTCATCTATCAGGTGAAGTACCAATCGCGCGCGCTCGACGCCGAAATTGTCACGCTCGGCAAGCACATCGACGAGGAGCGGGACGGTATTGCCGTCCTCCGCGCCGAATGGAGCTTGCTCAATCGCCCTGAGCGCATCGAGCGGCTGGCGCAGAAATATCTGAAGCTCGCTCCGGCGAGGCCCACCCAGCTCGTCACCATCGACACCGTGAGCGACCGCGATTTCGACCGCACCCGGCTTGAGGCGGTTCCTCCGGTGGCGGCGCAAGTGCCGGCGCCAAAGCCGGCCGGGTCGGCCAAGCGCCCGTCGGCCGTCGCCAACGTTCCGGCGGCGGGCGCGGCGTCCGCTTCGGCGCCCTGGCCTGAGGCGGACATCGTCAAGCCTGTCACGGCCTCAGTCCAGTAATTCGGCAAAGTCGTGACAGAGACCACCAAGCCAGACGCCGCCACAGCCCGTGCTGAGCGAGCCTATCTCGCACGAGGCCGCAACCGCTTCCGTCTGGCCTGCCTTGCCTTTGCGCTTGCCTTTCTTCTGATCGGCGGACGGCTGGTGACGCTCGGCTTCACCGGTATGGGTCAAGGCGCTGCCGGTCTGTACGACATTTCCTCGACGGTGCACCGCCCGGACATTCTCGATCGCCACGGCCGTCTGCTCGCCACCGATATCAAGGGCGCGACGCTTTACGCCGATCCGGCCAAAGTTATCGACATTGACGAACTGGCCGAGCAGGTGACGAGCGTGCTCACCGACGTTGACGCCAAGACGCTCCGCGCCAAGCTTCGGGCCGGCGGACGCTTCGTCCGCATCAAACGCGAACTGACGCCGAAGCAGCAGGAGGAAATCCACGAGCTTGGTCTGCCGGGCCTCGCCTTCATCGAGGAATATCGCCGCGTCTATCCAATGGGCACAACGGCTAGCCATGTGGTCGGGCTGGTCGACGTCGACAACAAAGGCCTCGCCGGCATCGAGAAATTCATCGACGATAATCCGCAGCTCACCATGAGCGACGACCAGGCGGTGACGATCTCGCTCGATCTCGGTGCCCAGCATGTGATGCGCGAGGAGCTGAGCAAGGCAATCAAGGTTTATCACGCCAAGGCCGCGGCCGGCATCGTTATGGACGTGCATTCCGGCGAGGTGCTCGCGCTCGCATCGCTTCCCGACTACGACCCCAATCGTCGCGAGCAGGCTCTCGACAAGGATCGGCTGAACCGCATCGGCTTCGGCGTCTACGAGATGGGCTCGGTGTTCAAGGTGTTCACCGTCGCCGGCGTGCTCGACATGGGGCTTGCGTCAATGCGCTCGCATTACGACGCCTCGGGCCCCATCCATTATGCTTCTTTCACCATCGACGACTTCCACGGACAGCATCGCTCCTTGAGCGTGCCGGAAGTGTTCATCTATTCGTCGAATATCGGCGCCGCCAAGATGGCGCTCGAAATGGGCGTCGATCGCCACCGCGCTTTCCTCAAGAAGCTCGGTCTGATGAGCCGGGTCTCGACCGAGATCGGCGACAGCGCCGCGCCGATCATCCCGACGCATTGGCAGAAGCTCAACACCATGACCATTGCCTTCGGTCACGGCATGTCGGTGACGCCGATTCAGCTCGCCGCCTCGACGCTGCCGCTCGTCAATGGCGGGATCGCGGTCGCTCCCACCTTCCTGCCGCGCTCGCGCGAGGACGGCATGGCCGGCGGCTCCAGAGTTCTCAAGTCCGAGACGAGCTCGGCGATGCTGAAGCTGATGCGCCTCAATGTGCTGAAAGGCACCGGCAAGCGCGCCAACGCCGATGGCTATCGCGTCGGCGGCAAGACCGGCACCGCCGAAAAGGTGGTCGGCGGCCACTATTCGACCTCGACCTTGTTGACGAGCTTCCTTTCGACCTTCCCGACGGATGCGCCTGAATATCTCGTCCTCGTCATGCTCGACGAGCCGCAACGCGTCGCCGAGTCGAGCAACCAGGCAACGGCGGGCGTCAACGCCGCTCCCACCGCGGGCAAAATCATCGAGCGCATTGCCCCCATTCTCGGCGTCGCGCCGCGGCCTGAGGACGAGCAGCGCAAATTTGACGCCAAGGTGCTCGCCTCCTATTAAAAGATGCCTCCCCT
>JANWJA010000073.1 GCA_025449615.1 Methyloceanibacter sp. | reverse complement strand
TTGAACGGTCATGTTGCAACCGAAACGCACGAAATACCGCAAAGCCCATAAGGGCCGCATCAAGGGAACGGCCACGAGCTGTTCTACCTTGAGCTTCGGCACCTATGGACTGAAGGCGCAAGAGCCGGCGCGCATTACCGCGCGTCAGATTGAGGCCGCACGCCGCGCCATGACGCGTCAAATGAAGCGTGCAGGCCGTGTCTGGATTCGGCTTTTTCCTGACGTGCCGGTGTCGAAGAAGCCGACCGAGGTGCGCATGGGCAAGGGCAAGGGCACGCCGGAATTTTGGGTGGCTCGCGTCAAGCCAGGCCGGGTGATGTTCGAGATTGACGGTGTCACCGATCAGGTCGCGCGTGAGTCGCTACGTCTCGCGGCCGCCAAGCTTCCGATCAGAACGCGCGTCATTGCGCGTATCGAGGGTTAGTCGAGATGAAGGCCGGTCAAGTCCGCGATATGACATCCGATCAGCTCGGCGACGAGCTGGTCAAGCTGAAGAAGGAGCAGTTCAATCTGCGCTTCCAGGCGGCCTCCGGCCAGCTTGAGAACACGGCGCGGGTGAGACAGATCCGGCGCGACATCGCGCGCATCCAGACCATCTCGCGGCAGAAGGTGGCGGACGGTGGCGAGGCGAAGGCTGCGCCGAAGACCAAGACCAAGGCTGCGGCCAAGCCGAAGGCGGCCGCCAAGGCAAAGACGAAGAAAAAGGGCTAGGAACACACGATGCCGAAACGAGTGCTGCAAGGGGTCGTGGTGAGCGACAAGAATGACAAGACCGTGGTGGTGCGCATCGAGCGCCGCTTCACGCATCCGCTGCTGCAGAAGACCGTGCGGCGGACCAAGAATTATCACGCCCATGACGAGGCGAACGAGATGAAGGTGGGTGACATCGTGCGGATCGAAGAGTGCCCGCCGAAGTCGAAACAGAAACGTTGGGTCGTGCTGTCGCGCGAGCGGGCAGCAAGTTAGAGGATCGAGCGGGCGTCTTGAGGGACGCCGGCAAGGATAGTTGTCATGATTCAGATGCAGACCAATCTCGATGTGGCCGATAATTCCGGTGCGCGCCGCGTCCAGTGCATCAAGGTGCTCGGCGGCTCGAAGCGGAAATACGCCTCGATCGGCGACACCATCGTCGTCAGCGTCAAGGAGGCGATCCCGCGCGGCCGCGTCAAGAAGGGCCAAGTGATGAAGGCCGTCGTGGTGCGTACCGCCAAGGGTGTCCGTCGTCCTGACGGCTCGATCATCCGCTTCGATCGCAATGCGGCGGTGTTGATCAATCCGCAAGGGGAGCCGGTTGGCACGCGTATTTTTGGCCCGGTCACGCGTGAGCTCAGAGGCAAGAAGCACATGAAGATCGTGTCGCTTGCGCCGGAGGTTCTGTAGATGCCGAAATTCAAGATCAAAAAAGGTGACCATGTCGTGGTCATCACCGGCAAGGACAAGGGCAAGAAGGGCGAGGTCCTGAAGATGCTTCCGGACGAGAACCGTGCTGTCGTCTCGGGCGTCGCCATGGTGCGACGTCACCAGAAGCAGACTGCGGCGCAGGAAGGCGGGATTATCGCTAAGGAAGCCCCGATCCATATCTCCAACCTGGCCTTGGAGGATCCGAAGGACGGCAAGCCCACGCGGGTCGGCTACAAGTTTCTGAAGGACGGACGCAAGGTTCGCTTTGCCAAGCGTTCCGGCGAGGTAATCGATGTCTAAGGACGAAAAGAACGGCGCCTACGTGCCGCGCCTCAAGCTGCTCTACCAGGACGTGATCCGCGAGGAGCTCGCCAAGGAGTTTGGCTACAAGAACCCGATGCAGGTGCCCAGGCTCGACAAGGTCGTGCTGAACATGGGCGTCGGTGAGGGCGTTGGCGATTCGAAGAAGGTGACCGCTGCCGCCGGCGATCTTGGCCTGATCGCAGGCCAGAAACCGGTAATCACCAAAGCGCGGAAGTCGATCGCGACCTTCAAACAGCGCGAGGGCATGGCGATTGGCGCCAAGGTGACGCTGAGGAAGAACAGGATGTACGAGTTCGTCGTCCGGCTGGTGAATATCGCGCTGCCACGTGTGCGCGACTTCCGCGGCCTCAATCCGAAGAGTTTCGACGGGCGCGGCAATTTCTCGATAGGGCTCAAGGAGCACATCATCTTTCCGGAGATCGAGTACGACAAAGTCGAGTCGGTGCTGGGTATGGACATCATCGTCTGCACCACGGCGCGCAACGACGACGAGGCGCGTGCCCTGTTGAAGGGCTTGAATTTTCCGTTCCGGACCTAGGTCCAGGGTCCGGCACGAAGGAGGAGTGAATGGCAAAGACAAGTATGATCGAGCGCAACAATAAGCGGCGCCGGCTCGCAGAGAAATTCACGTTGCGGCGAACACGGCTGAAGGCAATCGCCGCCGACCGCAAGCTGCCCGCTGAGGAGCGCTTCGCGGCTCGGCTGAAGCTCGCCGAGTTGCCGCGCAACTCCTCGCCGACGCGGATTCGCAATCGTTGCGAGCTGTCAGGGCGCCCGCGCGCCTACTACCGCAAAGTGAAAATGTCGCGCATCGCGTTGCGCGATCTCGCGAGCCAGGGACTGATCCCCGGCATGATCAAGTCGAGCTGGTAAGGACCATAGATGAGCATCAACGATCCTTTAGGCGATATGTTGGCCCGCATCCGCAATGCGCAGATGCGGCACAAGAATAAAGTCACGACCCCGGCCTCGAAGCTGCGCGAGCACGTGCTCGATGTGCTGGTCGAGGAGGGTTATATTCGCGGCTATGCCCGCGTCGAATACGACGGTGGCAAGTCGGAGTTCGATATCGAGCTCAAATATTTCGACGGCGAGCCGGTCATCAAGGATATCAAACGCATCTCGACGCCGGGGCGTCGGGTGTATTCCTCGGTGAAGGATCTGCCGACGGTCGCCAACGGTCTCGGCGTCGCCATTCTTTCCACGCCAAAAGGCGTGATGTCGGATGCACGCGCGCGGAACGAGAATGTCGGCGGCGAGATTCTTTGTAACGTATTCTAGGCGAGAGAAGCGAAGGTTCGATCATGTCCCGTATCGGCAAAAAGCCCGTGGCGATCCCAGGCGGGGTCACCGCGCGCGTAAATGGCCAAGAAGTGGCAATGAAGGGGCCGAAGGGCGAGCTCAAGCATGTGCTCGTCGATCAGCTGGTCGCCAAGCTCGAAAATAACGAGCTTGAGGTTGCCATGCGCGAGGATACCAAAGCGGCGCGCGCCATGTGGGGCATGTCCCGCACCATGGTCGCAAATCTCATTACCGGGGTCACCGAAGGCTTCACCAAGAAGCTCGAGATCACCGGTGTCGGCTATCGCGCCGCGGTGCAGGGGCAGAATGTGCAGCTCCAGCTCGGCTATAGCCACGATGTGGTCCATCCGATTCCGCAAGGTATTCAGGTGGTTTGCCCGAAGCCGACCGAGATCGTTATCACCGGCATCGATAAGCAGAAGGTCGGCCAGGTTGCGGCCGAGCTCAGACGTTACAGGCCGCCGGAGCCCTATAAGGGCAAGGGCGTCCGCTATGCGGGCGAGTACATCTACCGCAAAGAAGGCAAGAAGAAGTAACAGGATAGCTTAGATGGGTACGGTGAAAGAAGGTTTTATGCGGCGCTCGCATCGGGTGCGCCAGACCCTGAGACGGGTGTCGGGCGGCCGCGCGCGCCTATCGGTGTTTCGGTCGTCGAAGCATATCTACGCGCAAGTGATCGACGACAAGGACGGCAAGACGGTGGCTGCAGCTTCGAGCCTCGACAAGGACCTCAAGTCCTCGCTCAAGAAAGGCTGCGATGTCGCGGCCGCGGGCGCCGTCGGCAAGCTGGTCGCTGAGCGCGCATTGAAGGCAGGGATCAAGGACGTCGTGTTCGATCGCGGCGGCTATCTTTATCATGGGCGCGTGAAGGCGCTCGCAGAGGCGGCCCGCGAGGGCGGTCTTAATTTCTAGAGGATCGATATGGCTGAACGTAGATCAGGTGGCCGGGGCGGGCGTGATCGCGATGATCGCGACCGCGACAGCGAATTCGTCGATAAGCTCGTGCACATCAACCGCGTGGCCAAGGTGGTCAAGGGCGGCAAGCGCTTCGGTTTCGCGGCGCTCGTCGTCGTCGGGGACCAGAAGGGCCGTGTCGGATTCGGCCATGGCAAGGCGCGCGAGGTGCCTGAGGCCATTCGTAAGGCGACCGAGGGCGCAAAGCGCAATCTCGTGCGCGTGCCGCTCCGCGAGGGGCGCACGCTGCATCACGATGTCGTCGGTCGTCATGGTGCGGGGCGTGTGATCTTGCGCGCGGCGCCTCCCGGCACCGGCATCATCGCCGGCGGCCCGATGCGTGCCGTGTTCGAAACGCTCGGCATCCACGATGTGGTGGCGAAGTCTCTCGGAAGTTCGAATCCTTACAACATGGTGCGGGCGACGTTCGATGCTCTGCGCCAAGAGGACAGCCCGAGAGGCGTCGCAGCCCGCCGCGGCAAGAAAGTCAGCGAGATCGTCACGCGCCGCCGAGATGGCGCCGGCGAAGGCGGAGCGACCGCGGAAGCCTAAGGGGCTCTCGTGACGCACGTAGCAAGGATCAGGCAAGATGGCCAAAGACAAGAAGACGATTGTGGTGGAGCAGATCGGCAGCCCGATCCGCCGCCCCTATATTCAGCGCGCGACGCTGATCGGGCTCGGCCTGAACAAGATGCATAAGCGCCGCACCCTGATCGACAGCCCGCAAGTGCGCGGCATGGTCGCCAAAATCAGTCACCTCGTGCGCATCGTCGACGACGAAGCGGGAGCTTAAGGGTAATTCCATGCGATTGAATGAGATCAGCGATAGGCCGGGCGCCACGAAGGCCAAGAAGCGTCTGGGACGGGGTCCCGGCTCGGGTCTGGGCAAGACCTCAGGTCACGGCGTGAAGGGCCAGAAGGCCCGCTCTGGCGTCGCCATCAAGGGTTTTGAAGGCGGTCAGATGCCGCTGCACCGGCGTCTGCCGAAGCGCGGCTTCAACAATATTTTCGCCAAGCGGTACAACGAGCTCAATCTCGGACGCATCCAGGAGGCGGTGGATTCCGGCCGGCTCGATGGCAAGAAGCCGATCACCATCGAGGCGCTGAAGTTGGCTGGCCTGATCAAGAGCGCCCGCGACGGCGTTCGCCTGCTCGGCCATGGCGAGCTCAAAGCCAAACTCGCCTTCGAGATCACAGGCGCCTCTGCAAGCGCGATCAAGGCAGTCGAGGCGGCAGGTGGTTCGGTCACGTTGAAGTCAATCACAGGCCGCGAGAAACCCCCCGGCGACGCGATCAAGGCGAAGAAGCGCGCGGACAAGCGTGCCGCAGCCGCGCCCAAGAAGAAGGGTGGCGGCGAGGAAGCCGCAGAGGCAGGTGCTGAGTCCGAGGCGAAGCCGGCCAAGAAAGACAAGCCGAAGCCGGCCAAGAAGGACGGCGAGGCCTAAGAGCCGAAGCCTAGGACAATTGGTCTGGCGGCAGCGATGTCGCCGGCGGGAAGGGAAGCGCTAAGATGGTCTCTGCCGCCGAACAGCTCGTAAAGAATCTCAATTTCGCGGCCTTCGCAAAGGCCGAGGAGCTGAAGAAGCGCATCTGGTTCACGCTGGGCGCGCTCATCGTCTATCGGCTCGGCACCTATATCCCGATTCCAGGCATCAATCCGCAAGCGCTCGCCGACGTGTTCAATCAGAACCAGTCGGGCATCTTGGGCATGTTCAACATGTTCTCCGGCGGCGCGGTTGGGCGCATGGCGATCTTCGCGCTCAACATCATGCCGTATATTTCCGCGTCCATCATCATTCAGCTGATGACCACGGTGTCACCGCATCTGGAGCAGTTGAAGAAAGAGGGCGAGCAGGGCCGGCGTCAGATCAACCAATATACGCGCTACGGCACCGTGCTGCTGGCGGCGCTGCAGGGCTACGGTATCGCTGTCGGCCTCGAAGGCGCCGGCAATGTGGTAATCGATCCGGGCATGTTCTTCCGGATCACCACCGTATTCACCCTGGTCGGCGGCACCGTGTTCCTGATGTGGCTCGGCGAGCAGATCACGGCACGCGGCGTCGGCAACGGCATCTCGCTCATCATATTCGCCGGCATCGTCGCGCAATTGCCGCACGCTGTCGCAGGCACGTTGGAACTCGGCCGCGAAGGCGCGCTATCGACGGCGCTGATCATCGCCCTTCTCGTCATGGCTGTGGTCGTGATCGCCGTGATCGTGTTCATGGAGCGGGCGCAGCGGCGCCTGCTCGTGCAATACCCGAAACGCCAGGTCGGCAACCGCATGTTCCAGGGTGATGCCTCGCATTTGCCGTTGAAATTGAACAGTGCCGGCGTCATTCCGCCGATCTTCGCCTCGTCACTGTTGCTATTGCCGATCACGGTCGCGAATTTTTCCGCGGGCCAAGGTCCGGAATGGCTAACCACGA
Source organism: Methyloceanibacter sp. (assembly GCA_025449615.1). The sequence goes on along the minus strand of JANWJA010000073.1, from coordinate 5,163 downwards.
TGACGGCCATGCTCGGGCGCGGGCAGCCGCTCCACGTCATCATCTATATTGCGCTGATCATCTTCTTCGCCTTCTTCTACACAGCGGTGGTTTTCAATCCGAAGGACACCGCAGACAATCTGAAGAAGTATGGCGGCTTTTTGCCGGGGATCAGGCCCGGCGAGCGCACGGCCGAATATATCGACTATGTGCTGACCAGAATCACGGTGCTCGGCGCCGTCTATCTCGCCGCCGTCTGCGTGCTGCCGGAGATATTGATCTCTTATGCCGGCGTGCCGTTCTATTTCGGCGGCACCTCGTTGCTGATCGTGGTGAGCGTCACCATGGACACGGTGGCGCAGATCCAGAGCCACATGCTGGCCCATCAATATGAGGGTCTGATCAAGCGCTCCCGCTTAAGAGGGGCAAGGCGGTCATGAACCTGGTCCTGCTGGGCCCTCCCGGCGCCGGCAAAGGCACACAGGCCAAGATGCTCGAGGAGCGGCACGGATTGGTCAAGCTGTCCACTGGCGATATGTTGCGCGCGGCGGTGGCCGCCGGCACTGAACTCGGCAGACAAGCCGGCGACATCATGGAGCGAGGCGAGCTCGTGCCAGACTGCCTGGTCATCCGGCTGATCGCCGAGCGCGTCGACCAGGATGGCGATGTGCCCGGGTTCATTCTTGATGGTTTTCCGCGGACGCTCGCCCAGGCTGAAGCCCTCGACAGACTGATGGCGGAGCGCGGCAAGAAGGTCGATGTGGCGGTCGAGATGCAAGTCGACGATGAGGCGTTGATCGAGCGAATCACGGGCCGTTTCGCTTGTGCTACTTGTGGGGAGGGTTATCACGACCCCTTCAAGATGCCCAAAGTGGAAGGGGTGTGTGACCGCTGCGGCGGCACCGAGTTTGTGCGGAGAAAAGACGACACCGAGGAGGTGGTACGGGCCAGGCTCAAAGCCTATCACGCCCAAACCAAGCCTCTGATCCACTATTATGAGAGCCAGGAAAAGCTCAGGACGGTCGATGGCATGGCCGATATTAAGAATGTCCAGGCGGCGATTGTGCAGGCCCTGGAGGGGTAGGGGCAAATTGCCCAAATAGGCTGGGTTGACCTTGTCAAGCGGAATCGCTAGATAGGGCACGATCCATTGTTGGATAGGATGGACAGGCCCCGGGGGTTTTGGCTTTCGAGGCCGGTCTTGCTGCGTTTCATAGCTAATTCATCTTTCGTTTCAGCACGTTAGCCCGTGCTTAAGGAGACGACTTCGTGGCCCGAATTGCAGGTGTGAATATTCCGACCAACAAACGGGTCGAGGTGGCGCTGACTTATATCCATGGCATCGGTGACACTTTCGCCAAGGAAATTTGCGGCAAGGTGCAGATCCCTGTCGAGCGGCGCGTCAGCCAGCTCACGGAATCGGAGATTATCCAGATTCGCGAGGTGATCGACCGCGACTATGTCGTGGAGGGCGATCTTCGGCGCGATGTTTCCATGAACATCAAGAGGTTGATGGACCTCGGCTGCTACAGAGGTTTGCGTCATCGCCGCGGGCTGCCGGTGCGCGGTCAAAGAACTCACACCAATGCGCGCACGCGCAAAGGGCCGGCCAAGCCAATCGCTGGCAAAAAGAAATAGAGGCTGAACTAGCGGTGGGCGCGCTCGATCGCTCCCATCGTATTCGTCAAATGCGGGACTAGATCATGGTCAAAGAGAAAGCGCGCGTTCGCCGCCGGGAAAAAAAGAACATCACGTCCGGCGTGGCGCATGTGCAGGCGAGTTTCAACAATACGATGATCACCATCACCGATGCGCAAGGGAACACGATTTCCTGGTCGTCGGCGGGTGCCATGGGTTTCAAGGGATCGCGTAAATCCACGCCTTATGCGGCGCAGGTCGCAGCCGAGGATGCCGGCAAGAAGGCGATGGAGCACGGCATGAAGAATATTGAAATCGAGGTTCGTGGACCGGGTTCGGGACGCGAGTCCGCGCTTCGTGCGCTGCAGACGGCAGGGTTCACTGTCATCTCGATTCGTGACGTCACGCCAATCCCGCACAATGGCTGCCGCCCGCGCAAGCGTCGGCGTGTCTAAGTAAGGGAAGGCGTATACGGCATATGTTGCACGAGGATATTCGCAAGTTAGGGCAGGCCGCCCCGCTCAAGGACCAGGAAAGGGCCCCCCAGGTGCTGCAGAAGAACTGGCAAGATCTCATAAAACCCACCAAGCTCAATGTCGTTTCGGGCCGCGACCCGCAGCGCTTCGCCACGGTGATCGCCGAGCCGCTCGAGCGCGGCTTCGGTCTGACGCTGGGCAACGCGCTTCGACGCGTGCTGCTATCGTCGCTGCAAGGCGCCGCTATCACCTCCGTGCATATCGACGGCGTGCTGCATGAATTCTCTTCGATCCCAGGCGTCCGCGAGGACGTGACCAATATCGTTCTCAACATCAAGGAGATCGCTATTCGGCAACATGCCGAGGGCGTGAAGCGCATGGTGTTGAAAAAGGAAGGTCCGGGCGTGGCCAAGGCCGGCGACATCGAGACCGGCGCCGACGTCGAGATTCTGAATCCGGATCACGTGATCTGCACCCTCGATCAGGGCGCGTCGATCCGCATGGAGTTCACCACCGCCACCGGCAAGGGTTACGTGCCCGCCGAGCGGAACCGCCCGGACGATGCGCCGATCGGATATATCCCGGTGGATTCGCTCTATAGCCCGGTGCGGAAAGTGTCCTACCGCGTCGAGAATACCCGCGAGGGCCAGATCCTCGATTACGACAAGCTCACCATGGAGATCGAGACCGACGGCTCGGTGCGGCCCGACGACACGATCGCGCTCGCCGCGCGCATCGTGCAGGACCAGCTCTCGGTGTTCGTGAACTTCGAGGAGCCGAAGAAGGAAGTTACCTATGAGCGGCAGCCTGAACTCGAGTTCAACGCGGCACTGCTCAAGAAGGTGGACGAACTCGAGCTCTCGGTGCGCTCGGCCAACTGTCTCAAGAACGATAATATCGTCTATATCGGCGATCTCATTCAGAAGACCGAGGCGGAGATGCTGCGGACGCCGAATTTCGGGCGGAAGTCGCTGAACGAGATCAAAGAAGTGCTCGCATCGATGGGTCTCCATCTCGGCATGGAAGTGCCGAACTGGCCGCCGGAAAATATCGAAGAGCTGGCAAAGCGCTTCGAAGATCATTATTAGGCCAGATCAAGTCTGGGGTAGTTGGAGACTGACATGCGTCACGGCAATGCCTTCCGTAAGCTGAACCGCACCGCGAGCCATCGCCGCGCGATGTTCGCTGCTCTCTCTGCGGCCCTGATCAAGCATGAGCAGATCGTGACGACGCTGCCCAAAGCCAAGGAACTGAAGCGCGTTGCCGACAGGCTGATCACGCTCGGCAAGGCCGGCACGTTACATGCGCGCAGACTGGCGCTGTCCCGCGTGCGTGACGAGGTGCAGGTCGCAAAATTGTTCGATACGCTGGGCCCGCGTTATGCGGAGCGGCCGGGCGGCTATACGCGCGTGATGAAGGCAGGCTTCCGCTATGGCGACTCCGCGCCGATGGCGGTGATCGAACTGGTCGACCGTGATGTCGATGCGCGCGGCAAGGATTCGGGCCCGGTGGAAGAGACCGAGACGCCGGTCGAGGCCAAGCCGGAGACCAAAGCGAAAGCGCCGCGCGGACGGAAAGTAGCCCGAAAGGCCGCCGCTTAGGCTGGAACTAAAGACCGTCGTTCGTCAGCCGCTCCCGCAGACTCTATTCACTATTGTGCTGGGCCGCCGCCTGAGCTCTCGTCGCCCGAGATGTCGAGCATCTTGTGTTTGATGCCCTTCAGCCCACCATCAAAGATATCCTTGATCTTTTTGGTGGCTTCGTCGTCGCTGGCGCCGTTGGCCTCGAAGTCCGCGCTCCACTCGACCATGGTGCGGTTTTCGTGGTTGCCGTCGTCTACGGAGAGCTTGGCTTTGTAATTTTTAACAGGAAGCGGGCTCTCGACGATCTCGTAGCTGTAACTCGTGTCGTCGGACTCGAGCAGCTTCTCCTTGATCTTGCCGCCGTCTTTCAAGGTCAGGGTGCGGAAGGTGACGTCGCCTTCCTTGGTCTCCTGGCAATCGGCGATGAGGGGATGCCAGTCCTTGATGGCGCAGAATCCACCTGCAAATTCCCAGACTGCCGGCGGCAGACCGGGAGCTTCGATATGGCGCTCGACGGTGAGGGCGAGGGCAGGGCTCGCACCGAGCATGAGGACGGCGGCGGCCAACGCGAAATGTACATAGCGCATGCTTAAGTCTCCTTCAGACTAGGCTGCGCGCCTTATGCCCCGGATTTCGCTTATTTTCCACCCCCATACAAAAGGGGCGTGCCTTTGGCACGCCCCTAACGGCTCAAGCGACTGTGTTGCCGCTATTTGTCGTCATCGTCGTCGTCGCCATCGTCCTTGGCTTCTTCGGGGTGCTTCTTGTCCCAAGCGGCGATCGCGGCCTTCTTGATGCCCTTGACGCCGTCGCCGAGAATGCCGGTGATCGTCTTCTTGGCATCCTCATCGCTGGCGCCATTGGCGTCGAAGTCGGATTGCCAGAGGATCACTGACCGATCCGGCTCATCGTCCACTTCAATCCAGAGCTTGGATTTGTAATTCTTGACGGGGAGGGGGCTCTCAATGAGCTCGTAGGTGTAACCGGTCGCTTCGGTGCCGGTCAACTTCTCCTTGAGCTTGCCGCCGTCCTTCAACGTGATGGTGCGGAACGTGACATCGCCTTCTTTGGTCTCGACGCAATCGGCTGCCGCAGGATGCCAGTTTTTGATCGCACAGAAGCCACCAACCACCTCCCAAATTTCCGGCGGAAGGCCGGGGGCCTCGGTGCGCTTCTTGACGGTTATGGCATCGGCCGACCCGGCCAAGGCAAGGAGCGTGGCCGCTGCAATCAGGACCAGTCTCATGATACGCATGCATTTCCTCCAGGGATGTTGTCGTCCAATTCACACCGCGCGGCATCTTAGTAGAAACCCTCATGCGGGCAAGTGTGAAGGGCTCAAAACTTGCGGCGTCGGGTTAGGTTTCTTACTTCTTCCGGCATGAGTATTGGAGAAATCGGAGAGATTAGTTCATAATTTGCCGCTACGGAGCAAATCGAGTGAGACCTTTGGCAAATTTACTGCTGAGATTTGGCATGAACAGCGC